>DATINN010000319.1:0-2038 GCA_035474175.1 Mycobacteriales bacterium
CAGGAACTCCAGCATCCCGGCGATCACCATGTAGCCGCAGGCGAACGCGCTCAGCCCGAGCCACTTGCCGAGCAGCACCGACCAGCGGTGCACCGGCCGGGCCAGCACGGACAGCGCGATGCCCGACTCGGTCTCGCCGGCCAGGGTCGGACCGGCCAGGAAGGCGGTGCCGAGCGCCGCGATCAGGCTCTAGCCGAACATCACCAGGTTGAGCACGATCGATGCCGTCAGCCGGGCCTCGCCGCTGGTCAGCGTGCCGCCGGACTCGGCCGCGAAGCGGGAGAAACCCCAGCTGCTCAGCGCGATCAGCACGACCGTGAGCGCGGACAGCGCCAGCAGCACCCGCCGCCGGGACGCCTCCCGCAGGGTCAGCGCGGCGATCGTCAGCACGGTCATCGCGCCGCCTCCGACCGGGCCGCGGCGCCCTCGCGCAGGATGCCGAGCAACCGCTCCTCCAGGGTGATCCGGGCCGGCTCGACCGCGTGCACCCGGGCCCCCAGCGCGGCCAGGTCCCGCACCAGGTCCGGTACGGCGATGCCGGCGTCGTCGGCCGGCAGCGCCAGCGTGTACCAGTCGCCGGACCGCTCGACCGTGCCCGCCCGGGCCAGCCGCGCCTCCGCCGCCGCCGACAGGCCGGTCAGCTGCAGCCGCACCTCCCGCTGGCCGAGCAGCTCGGCCAGCGTGCCCGAGGCCGCGACCCGGCCCCGGTCGAGGATGACGACCCGGTCGCAGACCCGCTCGACCTCCCCGATCAGGTGCGAGTTGAGCAGGACCGCGACCCCGCGGGACTTCAGCGCCAGCACGATGTCGCGGACGTCGGCGCGGCCGAGCGGGTCCAGCGCGCTGGTCGGCTCGTCCAGCACCACCAGCTCCGGACCGGCGACCAGCGCGACCGCGAGCCCGAGGCGCTGCTGCATCCCCTTGGAGAAGCCGCCCACCCGGTCGCCGGCCCGGTCGGCCAGGCCGACCAGGGCCAGCCGCTCGCGCTGGTCGGCCGGACTGACCTCGATCCCCGACAGCCGTACGTGCAGGGCCAGCACCTCAGCCGCACTCAGCCAGGGCTGGTAGCGGAAGAGCTCCGGCAGGTAGCCGACGCGGGTCCGGGCGGCCGGGTCGGTGGCGGGCCGGCCGAGCAGGAGCACCTCGCCCGCGTCCGGGCGGACCAGGCCCAGCAGCATCTTGATGACCGAGGTCTTGCCGGCGCCGTTGTGGCCGAGCAGGCCGACCACCTCGCCCCGGCCTACCTCCAACGACACGTCCTGGACCGCCGTCTGCCGGCCGTAGCGCTTGCGCAGGCCCGAGCACCACACGGCCGGTGCCGCCGGCAGCTCGGCGACCAGGGCGGCCGCCGTCCGGGCGTCGGCGTCCCGGGGCGCCCCCTGGACGGTCGCCGCACCGTCAGCCGTCACCGCAGCTCCCGGGCCACGGTCAGCAGCTCGTCCGGGTCCAGCGACCCGGCCACCACGGTGACCGTCCCGCGGTCCACCCACACCACGCCCGCGAGCGTACGGTCCCGGGTCCGCAGGAGCGTGGCGGGCGCCCCGTCGACCTGCGTGGCCGAGGTGGTGACCCGGTCGGCCGGCACCGGCAGCGGCAGGGTGGAGCCGTCGCCGGTGAAGGCGCGCAGCTGGTCGGCGACGTTGGGCGGGAGGCCGGGCAGCGAGAGCAGGTAGTCCCGCACGGTCGGGAACGGGATCCCGGCCGTGAACGCCGAGGGCGCGACGGCGCGGCCGACCACGAGGGCGGGCGCGCCCGCGCCGGACCGCCAGACCTGGGCCACGCCCGGGCCCGCGTCCAGCCGGATGGGGCTGCCGTCCAGGCCCGGCGGTGGCGGCGGCAGCGTCGCCCCGGCCGCGGCGGCGGCCCGGGCGGCCCGCTCGGCCGAGAAGGTGAAGGTGACGCTGGCCCGGCGACCGACCTGCAGGACCGGCTCGCCGCTCACCCCGGCGGCAAGGCCTTCAGCAGAAGTTCGCCGAATCCCGCGCGTCTCTCGAGGAAGCCGCTCGGCTGCTGGCGGAAGAAGGGGCGACTTACCGGG
>DATINN010000320.1:0-6793 GCA_035474175.1 Mycobacteriales bacterium
CAGCCCGGACCAGCTCCCGAAGCCGCCCCGGCCAACCAGCCCGGACCGGCTCCCGAAGCCGCGTCGGCCAACCAGCCCGGACCGGCTCCCGAAGCCGCGTCGGCCAACCAGCCCGGACCGGCTCCGGCGGGCGAGCCGGCCGCTCGTCCCGGAGGGGTCCGGGAGCGGACCCGGTCCGGCGGCCGGGGGCGGACCTGGCTGGCGGCGATCAGCGGTGTTGAGCCGGTCGCCGTGATCCCGTCGGTGCTGCGGGCCGACACCGACGACGCCGTGTACCTCGCCGTCGTGCCCGACCCGGACAGCCCCTTCCCGCGCGCCCGGGCCGGCGAGGTCGGCCTGGCCGAGTGCCTGGCCCTGACCGAGACCGTCCGGGCCGTGCAGGCCGAGGGCACCGGCCGCGCGATCGTCGCCGTCGTCGACCTGCCCAGCCAGGCGTACGGGCGGCTGGAGGAGCTGGCCGGCCTGCACCAGGCCATCGCCACCACCGTCGACGCGTACGCGGCCGCCCGCGTCGCCGGGCACCCGACCGTGGCGGTCGTCGTCGGGTCCGCGATCTCCGGCGGTTTCCTGGCCCACGGCCTGCAGGCGGCGCAGATCCTCGCGCTGGACGACCCCGGGGTCGAGATCCACGCCATGCACAAGCCGGCCGCGGCCCGGATCACCCGCCGCACCGTGGCCGAGCTGGACGAGCTGGCCCGCACGGTCGTCCCGCTCAGCTTCGACGTCCGCGACTGGGCCCGCCTCGGCTTCTGCGACGGGCTGCTCGACGTCGAGGACGCCGACGCCCCCACCGCGGCCGACGTCGAGTCCGTGCGCCGGGCCGTGGCCGCGGCGGTCGAGCGCGCCCGCACCGGCCCGCGCGACCTGAGCAACCGCCTCGACTCCGCCGGCGCCCGCGAGCTGCGGGCCGCCTCCCGTCGGGTCCGCGCCGTCCTGGCCGAGCAGTGGCAGCCGGGATGAGGCCGCACGACCTGCTGCGGCTGGACGCACCGCTGCGACCGGCGGGCGTTCCGGGCTGGGTCGCCGCGGCGCTGGCCGAGACGCCCTGGGTGGTGGTCCGGCGGGCGACCGCGGCGGCCGGCACCATCCCGGTCGGCGTCCGCGGCCCCACCCGCGCCGACCGTTTCGCCGTCGAGCTCGACCCGGCCACGGTGGCCGAGGTCGTCCGGCCCGAGGACCTGGCCGAGCGACCGGGCCTGCCCGCCCTGGACCGGGCCCGGGACGTGCTGGCGCCGACCGGCTGGGCCTGGGGCCCGACCGGCGGCGTCGGCTTCCAGCTGGCCACCGGCCGGCCCACCGTGACCGCGGCCAGCGACCTCGACCTGGTGATCCGGGTCCCGGCCCTGCCGCCGCGCGGCCGGCTCGGGGAGGTCCACGCCGCCCTTCCCCACGATGCCGACTGTCTCATCGAGACACCCGACGGGGCGGTCGCCTTGCGGGAGCTGGTCTCCGGGGCGACCCGGGTCCTGCTGCGCACCCCGACCGGCCCGCGGCTGGTCCCGGCATGACCCTGGCCTACCTGTTCCCGGGCCAGGGCTCCCAGCGCCCCGGCATGCTCCGCGACCTGCCCGAGGACATCCGCGCCGAGGCCGGCGGCATCGAGGACACCGCGGAGGCGCTGCGGTCCAGCACCACGGCCCAGCTCGCCCTGCTGGCCGCCGGTGTCGCCGCCGCCCGCGCGCTGACCGAGGACCACGGCCTGCCGCCCGACCTCGTCGCCGGGCACTCCGTCGGCGCCTTCGCCGCGGCTGTGACCGCCGGCGTCCTCACTTTCGGCGAGGCCGTCGAGGCCGTACGGCTGCGCGGCACGCTGATGGAGGAGGCCTGCGCCGGCGGCGACTGGGGCATGCTGGCGCTGCGCGGCGTGCGCCTCCCCGCGGCCGAGCGGATCGTCGCGGCCAGCACGGGTCCACTGTGGATCGCCACCGTCAACGCCGCCGACCAGATCGTGCTCAGCGGCACCGGCGCCGCCCTCACCGCGGTGGGACAGGGTCACCGCCTCGACGTCACCGTCGCCTCGCACTGTCCACTTCAGAGGGACACCGCCGACCGGCTGGCCCGGCACCTGGGCGCGCTGCCCCGGCGCGAGCAGACCGTGCCCTACCTGTCCTGCGCCGGCGGCCGCCGGATCCGCGCCGACGCCGCCGCCGTGCTCGACGACCTGGCCCGGTCCGTCGCCCTCCCGGTGCGCTGGTACGACGCGACCCGCCTGCTGGGCGAGCTCGGCACCACCTGCGCGATCCAGCTCCCGCCGGGCGACGTGCTGGCCCGGCTGCTGCCGGCCGCCGCCCCGGACGTCCTCGCCCTGGCCGCCGACGACGGCGGCCTGGCCCGGACCGCCGCCCGGGCCCGCCGCCGCCTCGGCTCCACTGTGGACGGCCCGCCGGCGGCACCGTGAACGGCACCGCCGGCGCCACAGGAGACAGCCCCGACGGTCAGATGCCCCGGGCCGCCGTCGCCCCCTGTTCCACCGCCGCGTCGTAGTCGGAGGCCGGCGCCGACTCCTGCCGCCGCGGCATCAACCACAAAGCCACCGCGGCCAGGACGCAGCACCCCACGATGTACCAGCTGATCCAGGTGCTGGAGCCGGTGTGCTTGAGGATCGCCGTCGCGATCAGCGGCGCCGGACCGCCGGCGATCACGGACGCGAGCTGGTAGCCGATCCCGGCGCCGCTGTAGCGCAGGTTGGTGCCGAAGCTCTCGGCGATCAGCGCCGCCTGCGGGCCGTACTGGATGTCGTGCACGACCAGCGACAGCACGATCGCCAGCAGCACCAGGCCGGAGGTCTTGGTGTTGAGCAGCCCGAAGTACGGGAAGGCGAAGATGGCGGTGCCGGCGATGCCGATCCCGTACGTCAGCCGCCGGCCGATCTTGTCCGAGATGTGGCCGAACAGCGGCACCGTGATCAGCCCCAGCGCGGCCGCGACCAGCGTGTAGTTGAGCAGGTCGCCGCGGTTCAACCCGAGCTTGGTCGTCCCGTACGTCAGCACGAACGTGATGAACAGGTAGAACGGCGCCTGCTCCGACATCCGGACGCAGGCCGAGGTGAGGATCTCGCGCGGCTGGGTCCGGATGACCTCCAGCACCGGCTGCTTCAGGATCACCTGCTGCCGCTTGACCTCGGCGAAGGCCGGGCTCTCCAGCACCCTCAGCCGCACGTAGAGGCCGATGCCGACCAGCACGATGCTGAGCAGGAACGGGACCCGCCAGCCCCAGCTGTCGAAGCCGTCGTCGGAGGTGGTGCCCTGCATGAGCTTGACCATGCCGGTGGACAGCAGCAGCCCCAGCGGCACGCCGAGCTGCGGGTAGCTGGCCATCAGCCCGCGGCGCCGCTGCGAGCCCCACTCCATCGACAGCAGCACCGAGCCGCCCCACTCGCCGCCGACGCCGATGCCCTGCAGGATCCGCAGGATCACCAGCAGGATCGGCGCGGCCAGCCCGATCGAGTCACGGCCGGGCAGCAGGCCCATCAGGAACGTCGAGATGCCCATCAGCATCAGCGTCGTGACGAGGGTGTTCTTGCGGCCGAGGCGGTCGCCGACGTGGCCGAAGATCGCGGCCCCGATCGGCCGCGCGCCGAACCCCACGGCCTGCACGGCGAAGGAGGCCAGGATCCCCGAGTACTGCGAGCCGCTGGGGAAGAAGAGGTGGGGGAAGACGAGCGCGGCCATCGTGCCGTAGAGGAAGAAGTCGTACCACTCGATGGTGGTGCCGATCGTGCTCGCGATGACCGCGCGGCGGCGCTGGCCGCTGATCACCGGATCCGATGTGGCTGGGGGTGCGTCGGGCATCGTGGCCTCCCACTGGCTGTTCCCCGTGTTCCCGGAACGCCTCAGACAGCCATCAGTGTCCAGTTCACGACTGTGTGAGACTTGACGCGACGGATCGTATTCTTCCCCTCTCCTTGCGGCGGCAACCGCTCGGCCAGCGGTCGATCGGCTGCGACCAGCGGCTCACGGGTCGAGCAGGGCCAGCCCGGCCGGGGTGGTGGTGTAGAGGACGGTGCGGCCGATGCGCTGGCCGGTCACGAGGTCGTTCTCGCGCAGGATGGCCAGGTGCTGGGCGACCGCGCTCGGGGTCACGCCCAGGGAGCGGGCCAGGGCCGTGGTCGTGGCCGGGGAGCGCAGCGCCGCCAGCAGCGCGGCCCGGTGCCGGCCGAGCAGCCGGACCGTGCGGCCGGGCGCGGGCCGGGTGCCGGCGGCCCAGAGCGTGCCGGCGCCGCGGGCCGGGTAGCGCAGCGTGGTCCGGGTGGTGCTGCGGCCCTTGACCACCACCGCGGGCGGCCCGAGCACGACCGGCAGCAGCACCAGGCCGCCCGGCCGCAGCTCGATCGGCCGGTCCCGGGCCACGACCAGCCGTCCGTCCTCCCAGCGCACGTCCGGGTGCAGGTCGGCGAACAGCCGGGCGGCGCCGCCGGTGGTCAGCTGCCGCGCCCGGTGGGCGATGTCGGCCTCCAGCACGGCGCGGATCCGGTCCCAGTGCGGCGCGACCAGCCGCTCGTACGCCTCCCGCAGCTCGGCCGCGATCTCCCGCAGCCCCGCGGCCGGGTGCGCCGCCAGCTCGGCCGCGGTCGCGGGCAGCTCCTCGCCGTAGGTCCGCCGCAGGCTGGCCCGGACGTCGCGGGCCCGGGTCCGCCGCATGGCCGCGAGGTCGTCGTCGATCGTGGTCCCGGGGCCGGCCGGCGCCGGCAGCAGGAACTGCGGCCAGCTCGGCCTTCCGGTGACGAGCAGCGGCCAGGTCCGGGGCAGCGCCAGCGGCCGGGCGGACAGCTCGTCCCGGGCCCAGCGCACCCAACGCGAGGAGCTCTCGCCGTACGCGAGCTTCTGCAGCCCGGAGATCGTCTCGGACAGCTGCGAGACCGCGAACCGGGTGCCGGCCAGGTCGGCGACGCTGAGCTCGATCGTGACGGGCACGCCTGGAGTATGTAGCCGCTCGCTAACGGGTGTCCGGCCGCCGGCCGGGGATCGAAGGATCCCGGGCATGAGCGACGCGCTGCCCGGGCCGTACTGGCGGCTGTGGTGGTCCAGCGCCGTCGACACGGTCGGCGACGGCGCGATCGCCGCCGCCGTGCCGCTGCTGGCGGCGACGACCACCAGCGACCCGCGGCTGGTCGCGCTGGTCTCGGCCGCGACGTACCTGCCCTGGCTGCTGCTCTCGCTGCCGGCCGGCGCCGCCGTCGACCGGTACGACCGGGTCGCGCTGATGTGGCGGGCGCAGGCCTTCCGCGCGGTGGTGGTCGGGGTCGTCGCGGTGCTGGCGGCGCTGGGCCGGGCCGGGATCCCGGTGCTGGCGGCGATGGCGTTCGCGCTCGGGGCGGCCGAGGTGGTGTTCGGCACGGCGGCCCAGGCGGTGCTGCCGGAGCTCGTCCCGGCCCGGCTGCTGCCCCGGGCCAACGGCACGCAGTACACGGTGACCACCGTCGGCCGGCTGTTCCTGGGGCCGCCGGCCGGCAGCCTGCTGTTCCCGATCGCCGTCGCGCTGCCCTTCGGCCTGGACGCGGTCTCGTTCGCGCTGTCCGCGGCGCTGCTGGGCACCCTGCCGCGAGGCCCGCGGCGGACGGCCGGTCGGCCGTCGATCAGGGCCGGCCTGCGCCACCTCCTCGGTCACCGGCTGCTGCGGACGCTCGCGCTGCTGCTGGGCGTCAACACGTTCTGCTTCCAGCTCGGCACCGTGACGCTGGTGCTGCTGGCCACCCGGACCCTGCACCTGGACGCCCGCGGCTACGGCCTGCTGCTGGCCGGGGGCGCGGTCGGCAGCGTCGTCGGCGGCCTGGTCAACGCCCGGGTCGTGGCCCGGATCGGTGCCCTGCCCGCGCTGGTCGTCGCGCTCGCGGCGAACGTCCCCGTCTTCGCCGGGATCGGGCTGAGCCCGGACGCGGTCGTGCTGGGCACGCTGCTGGCGCTGAACGGCTTCCTCACCACGCTGTGGAACGTGGTGACCGTGAGCCTCCGGCAGGCGCTGGTGCCGGCCGGGCTGCTGGGCCGGGTCACCAGCGTCTACCGGCTGCTGGGCTGGGGGCTGATCCCGGTCGGGGCGGTCGCGGGCGGGCTGGTCGCGCACCGATTCGGGCTGCGCGCGCCGTACCCGGTGGCCGGGGCGCTGCGCGGGCTCGCGCTGGCCGTCGCGCTGCCGGTGCTGGTGTCCGCGCTGCGGGCCGGCGATCAGTGACGCCGGTTGCCCTGCTCGTCGACGGAGCCGAGGACGGCAGGCGGGCCGTCGGACAGCGTCCGGCGCCGGACCCGGCCGAGCATCCGGGACGTCACCGCCCCCTCGACGCCGCGGGAATTGTCGGTGGGGTGGGGCAGGATCGCCGGCGACCACGAGAGAGGGAGACGCACATGGCCGAGGTCCTGCTGTTCCACCACGCGCACGGGCTGACCACCGGGGTCCGCGAGTTCGCCGCGACCCTGACGCAGGCCGGGCACACCGTCCACGTGCCGGACCTCTACGAGGGCAACGTCTTCACCACCCTCGAGGAGGGCCTGGCCTACGCGGGCAAGGCCGGCTTCGAGGAGATCGGGCAGCGGGGCGTGCGGGCCGCCGGCGACCTGCCGGCCGGCCTGGTCTACGCGGGCTTCTCGCTCGGGGTGATGTCGGCGCAGCCGCTGGCCCAGACCCGGCCGGGCGCGGCCGGCGCGCTGTTCTTCAGCGCCTGCCTGCCGCTCTCGGAGTTCGGCGGGTCCTGGCCGGCCGGGGTGCCGGTGCAGGTCCACGGCAAGGACGCCGACCCGTTCTTCGCCGAGGAGGGCGACCTCGACGCCGCCCGCGCGCTCGTCGCCGCCGCCCCGGACGA
>DATINN010000321.1:0-6229 GCA_035474175.1 Mycobacteriales bacterium
GCCGCGAGCCGGAAGCGCGGCGCCAGCAGCCCGGCGCGGTCCACCGGGCCGGCGAAGATCCAGGTCAGCGCGGCCGGCTGGGCCGACAGCGGCCCGGCCGCGACCAGCCCCCGCAGCGCCGCCCCCAGCACCGCGACCCCGACCGCGGCCAGCAACCAGCCCGCGGTCGCAGGCGGCGCCAGCTCCCGCTCGGCCGGGAACCCGCCGATCAGCCGCCGCCCGGCCTGCACCCCCAGCCCGCCGAGCACGGCCACCCCGACCAGCACGTCCCAGGTCGCCCCGAGCGCCGTCCGCACCAGGCTGCGCCCGTGCGCCCGCGACACCGCCCGCCGGTGGGCCCGGATCGCCGCCGCGGACGGGACCGGGGCGCTCACGCGAGCTCCAGCACCCAGTCGGCGACGGCCTCGGCCAGCGCGGGGTCGTGGCAGGACAGCAGCACCGCGACCCCGGACTCCTTCTCCGCCGCGAGCTTGCCCGCCAGCCACGCCCGCCCGGCCGCGTCCAGCCGCTGCTCCGGCTCGTCCAGCACCAGCAGCTCTCGTGGCCGGACGAAGCAGGACCCGAGCAGGAGGCGCTGCCGCTGCCCGGACGACAGCGTCACCGGCAGCTGGTCGGCCGCCCCGGCCAGCCCGACCTCGTCCAGCACCTCGGCCACGGCCGCGTCCGGGTCGGCCAGCCCGTGCACCCGGGCCAGCAGGTCCAGGTGCTCGGCCACCGACATCTCCGGGAACAGCCCGGCGTCGTCCAGCAGCACCGCCATCGCGGCCCGGACCGCCGGGTCGGACTCCCGCACCGGCCGCCCGGCCCAGCGCACCTGCCCGCCGTCGGGCTCGTCCACCCCGACGACGCAGCGCAGCAACGTCGACTTGCCGGCCCCGTTCGGGCCGGTCACCACGACCGCCTCGCCGGGCGGCAGCACCAGCGACACCTCGTCGAAGACGGTGTGCGCGCCGAACCGCCGGGTGAGATCCGCTACCTCCAGCACCGGGTGATCTCAGCACGCCGCCGTCACCGGCCCGCATGGGAGCATGGACGGATGCACTCGACCGCCGACCCGCGCCCGGTCGAGACGGTCGATCCGCCGGCCCCCGCGGCCCGCCGCCGGGACGTCTGGGTCCGGCTGCTGGCGGCCGCCGCGGCCGGTGGGGCGCTCGTGCTGGCCTTCCCGCCGTACGGGGTGTGGCCGCTGGCGATCCTGTCGGTGGCCGCGTTCTCGCTGGCCACCCGGGGGGTGCGGGCGCGGCGCGGGACCTGGCTGGGGCTGGTCTACGGGGCCGCGTTCTTCGTCCCGCTGCTGAGCTGGACCGGCATCTACGTCGGGCCGGCGCCGTGGCTGATCCTGGCCCTGGCCGAGGCGGTGTTTCTGGCCGGGCTCGGCGCCACCCTCGCGGTCACGGCGACGCTGCCGGCCGCGCCGCTGTGGGGCGCCGCGCTCTGGGTCGCCGAGGAGGCGCTGCGGGACCGCGGCCCGTTCGGCGGGTTCCCGTGGGGGCGGCTCGCGTTCGCCCAGGAGGGGTCGCCGTTCGCCTGGCTGGCCGCGTACGGCGGGGCGCCGCTGGTCACCTTCGGTGTCGCCCTCGCCGGCACCCTCCTCGCCGCCCTCGCCCTTGCGCTGCCCCGGGGTGCAGCCCGTGTGCCGGCGCCGGCCGACCGGATGCAGGGCACCGCCCCCGTCCCGGCGCCGGCCGACCGGATGCAGGGCACCGCCCGAGTGCCGGCGCTGACTCAACGGAGCCGGGGCGGCGCGCGGGCCGCGGTGCCAGTCCTCGCCGCGCTCGTCGTGCTTGCGGGCGCCGTCGGCGCCGCCGCCGCGGCCGGCGACTGGCAGACCGCCGCGACCCGGCCGTACACGGTCGCCGTCGTGCAGGGCAACGTGCCCCGGCTGGGCCTGGACTTCAACGCCCAGCGCGAGGCCGTGCTGCGCAACCACGTCACCGCCACGCTCCGGCTGGCCGCGGACGCCGACGCCGGCCGCACCGCCCGCCCCGACCTGGTGCTCTGGCCGGAGAACGCCTCCGACATCGACCCGATCCTCAATCCCGACGCCCGCGCGCTCATCGACCAGGCGGCCCGGGCGGTCGGCGTCCCGATCCTGGTCGGCACCCTCGGCGACGGGCCGACCGCGGACACGATCCGCAACATCGCCTACGTCTGGGACCCGCGCACCGGCCCGGGGGAGTCCTACGTCAAGCGGCACCCGGTGCCGTTCGCCGAGTACATCCCGCTGCGCCGGATCGCCCGGCTGGTCAGCAAGGACGTCGACCTGGTGCAGCGCGACTTCGTCAAGGGCGACCACCCCGGGGTGCTGCGGGTCGGCCCGGCCACGGTCGGCGACGTGATCTGCTTCGAGGTCGCGTACGACGGGCTGATCCGGGACGTGGCCGGGCGGTCGGAGATGATCGTGGTGCAGACCAACAACGCCACGTTCGGCCGCAGCAACGAGACCTGGCAGCAGCTGGCCATGGGCCGGCTGCGGGCGATCGAGCACGGCCGGCCCGTGCTGGTCGCGGCCACCAGCGGAGTGAGCGCCGTGATCGACCCGAGCGGGCACCTTCAGGCCCGTTCGGACGTCTTCACTCCGGACGTGCTGGTCCGGTCGGTCGAGGGACGGCAGGGGTCTACCCTCGCGGGACGCGTGGGGGCCGGCCCCGAGTGGGGGATCGTCGCGGTCGCCCTGGCGGGGCTGGTGCTGTCGGCCGCGGTGCGCCGGCGGGCCCGCGATCGGATGAAGGAGAACGGATGAGCGTGGCGGACCTCGGACGGGTCCTGGTGGTGATCCCGACCTACAACGAGGCCGAGAACCTCGAGCCGCTGGTGGGCCGGCTGCGCGCGGCCGTGCCCGAGGCCGACGTGCTGGTCGTCGACGACGGCAGCCCCGACGGCACCGGCGCGATCGCCGACCGGATGGCGGCGGCCGACCAGTCGATCCACGTGCTGCACCGCACGGCCAAGGCCGGGCTGGGCGCGGCGTACATCGCGGGGTTCCGGCAGGCGCTGACCGAGGGCTACGACGCCGTGGTCGAGATGGACGCCGACGGCTCGCACGCACCGGAGGAGCTGCCCCGGCTGCTGACCGCGCTGCGCGACGCCGACCTGGTCATCGGCTCGCGCTGGGTGCCGGGCGGGCAGATCCGCAACTGGCCGCTCTACCGGCAGGTCATCTCCATCGGCGGCAGCACGTACGCGCGGCTGCTGCTGCGCTTCCCGGTCCGGGACGCGACCTCCGGCTACCGCGCCTACCGGCGGCAGGTGCTGGAGGAGCTGAAGCTGGACGAGGTCGCCTCCCAGGGTTACTGCTTCCAGATCGACCTGGCCTGGAAGACGTGGCGAGCCGGGTTCCGGGTGCACGAGGTGCCGATCACGTTCACCGAGCGCGAGGTCGGCCGGTCGAAGATGAGCCGGGCCATCGTGGTCGAGGCGCTGTGGCGGGTGGCGGCCTGGGGGCTGACCAACCGCAGCCGCAGCGTCCGGGCCAAGGCCCTGGCCGCGCGGCACTAGGGACCGGCCGTGCCGCTGCTGTTCCTGGTCCTGTACGTGGTGGTCGAGGTCGCCGCCGCGGTCGCGGTGGCGTCCTGGATCGGGATCGGCTGGACGCTGCTGGCGCTGCTCGGGCTGTCGCTGCTGGGCGCGGCCCTGCTGCGGCGGGAGGGCGTGCGGGCGTGGCGGTCCTTCAGCACCGCGGTCGCCGAGGGCCGGCCGCCCGGGCGCGAGGTCGTCAGCGGGATGCTGGTGCTGCTGGGCGCGCTGCTGGTGATCGTGCCCGGGTTCGTGACCGACGTGCTGGCGCTGCTGTGCCTGCTGCCGTTCACCCGCAAGATCATCGGGCGGCTGCTGGCCGGCTGGGCGCTGAACCGGGGCCGGGCCACGGTCATCCGGGTCCGGTCCTCCCGCGGGCCGGCGGGCACGATGCCGCCGTCGGGCCCGCCGTCGGGGCCGCCGTCGGGGCCCCTGTCCGGGCCGCCGTCGGGCCCGCCGGCCGGACCGCCGCCGGGACGCGGCCGCGTCATCGAGGGCGAGATCGAACCGCCCCGGGACTGACCCCGGCCCGACGCCGGCGAGATCGAACCACCGCGAGACTGACCCCGGCCCGGCCCGGCTGTGACCAAGCTCACAACGAGAAGGCCCCCGATCCGGTGCGGATCGGGGGCCTTTCGTACGGCTGTTTGCGTCAGGACGCGCGAGTGCGGCGACCCCGGAGGACTTCCAGCCGCTCGGCCAGGACCTCCTCGAGATCGGCGACCGTCCGCCGCTCCATCAGCATGTCCCAGTGCGTCCGCGCCGGCTTCGTCTTCTTCGACTCCGGCTCCTCGCCGTCGATGAGACGGGCGACGGAACCGTCGAACTTGCACTCCCAGACCAGGGGAATCTCGGCGTCGTCGGCGAACGGGACACCAAAGACGTGTCCCTTCGGGCACTGGTATTCGGCGGGCTTGCGTGGGGCGAGCTCGGCGTTGCGATCGGTCTCGTAGCTCACGGCCCCGAGCCGGCTACCGCGCAGGGTGCGCTCTGCCATGGGAATCCCTCCTCGGGGTAGTGTCGACTGTCCGTTGCAGCGTTCGTGGTGCGAACCCGTTCGGTTCCCTAACGATCGGCTGACCCGGAGGATTCCCCGTGCCCGCCTCGGTGTACGTTCCCGGGCTCGCCCGGGTGCACACCTGTACTGGATGACGGACGGCGGGCCCAAGTGGTTGCCGTTCTCAGCGTTCTCTTAAGAATCCAAGGTCAACTGACCGGGCGCCCGGACCGCCGGGCCGAGGTCGCCGCTGCGGTGATGGGCCCGGCACAGCACCTGGTAGTGCGTCTCGGCCTCGCCGCCGGTGTCGGCGACGAGCACGGTGTCGCCCTCGCGGACGACCCGGCCGCCGACCACCCGGGCGTTCAGGCGGCCGGGCCGGCCGCACCAGCACAGCACCTCGACCTGCAGCTGCTCGACCGAGTCGGACAGCTCCAGCAGCCGCTGCGAGCCCGGGAACAGCCGGCCCCGGAAGTCGGTGGAGATGCCGAAGGCGTACACGTCGATGCTGGAGCCGTCGACGAGGTCGGCCAGCTGCTCCACCTGCTCCGGGTGCAGGAACTGGGCCTCGTCGACGACCAGGTAGTCCACGACCGCGCCGGCGGCGAGGCGGTCGGCGACCAGGTCGCGCAGGTCCATGCCGTCGGTGACCTCGACCGCCTCCCGGGACAGGCCCAGCCGGCTGGAGATCCGGGCCGGGCCGGAACGGTCGTGCCGGACCAGCAGCAGACCGCGGCGGCCCTGCCGGGCCTGGTTGTGGTCGATCTGCAGGGCCAGCGTCGACTTCCCGCAGTCCATCGGCCCGTGGAAGAAGCTCAGCACTGTGCCCGCTCCTCGGACAGGCCGGTCCTCGCGAGCTCGGACCGCCCGGCCCTCGTCGCTCCCCGCGCGCCCTGCGGGCACTCGGACGCGCTCACAGCAGCACCGGCTGCTCGCCGCGGGCTTCCTCGACCGCCCGGCGGACGTCGACGCGGGTCAGGAGCAGGAAGCCGGCCACGAAGAAGACGACCAGCGAGACGATCGCGATCCGGTACGAGTCGGTGAACTGCAACGCCAGCCCGAACGCGAGCGTGCCCAGCCAGCTGGTGCCCTTGTCGCTGATCTCGTACAGGCCGTAGTACTCGGCCTCCTTGCCGACCGGCGTCATCTGCCCGAACAGCGACCGGGTCAGCGCCTGGGTGCCGCCGAGCACGACCCCGATGGCCGCGCCGAGCACGTAGAACTGGACCGCGCTGCCCTTCTGCACGCCGAAGGCCAGGCACAGCACCGCGACCCAGACGACCAGGCTGCCGAGCACCGTGCGCTTGGCCCCGGCCCGGGCCGCGATCCGGCCCAGCAGCAGCGCCCCGCCGAACGCCACGAACTGCACCAGCAGGATCGTGGAGATCAGCACGGTCTGGGACAGCTCCAGCTCCCGGTCGCCGTACTGGGCGGCCAGCCCGATGACGGACTGGATCCCGTCGTTGAACAGCAGGTATGCGGCCAGGAACAGCAGCGTCTGCGGGTACGCCCGCAGCCCGCGCAGGGTCTGGCCCAGCTGCCGGAAGCTGCCGGCCGCGGTCGGGGCGTCCGCCCCCGGGGGAGCGGGTCGGTCCCGCAGCGCGCGCAGCGGGATCACCGTGAACACCGCCCACCAGGCCGCCACCGACAGGAAGCAGATCCGGACCGCGTCCCCCTCGGACAGGCCGAAGGCGTCGCGGCCCAGGAACAGGCCCA
>DATINN010000322.1:0-5042 GCA_035474175.1 Mycobacteriales bacterium
CATCACCGCGGCCAGCACGCTGGTCGCGACCGTCGCGTTCTCCCGGGGCCTCGACCGGGGCCGGCGTGCCGTCCGGTCCGGCCAGCAGCCGGCCCAGGAACGCCTTGCGGGACGCCCCGACCAGCACCGGGAAGCCGAGCGCGGCCAGCTCGTCCAGCCGGGCCAGCAGCGTCCAGTTGTGCTCGGCCGTCTTGGCGAAGCCCAGCCCCGGGTCGAGCACGATGTTGGCCTCGTCCACCCCGGCCGCCAGCGCGCCGTCGACCTG
Organism: Mycobacteriales bacterium; assembly: GCA_035474175.1. GTDB lineage: Bacteria > Actinomycetota > Actinomycetes > Mycobacteriales > CADCTP01 > CADCTP01. The sequence continues at coordinate 266 of DATINN010000322.1, forward strand.
CCGGCCAAGCTCCCGGCGCACGTCCGCGACCACGTCGCCGTACCGGGCCAGGGCCTGCATGTCCCGACTGTGCCCGCGCCAGTGCATGAGCACCCAGGGCACCCCGGCCGCGGCCACCACCTTGGCCATGCCCGGGTCGGCCAGCCCGCCGCTGACGTCGTTGACGAGGTGGGCGCCGGCATCCAGCGCCGCCTCGGCCACCGCGGCCCGGGTGGTGTCGACGCTGACCGTGACCCCGGCCGCGGCCAGCGTGCGGATCGGCGGCACGACCCGGCGGATCTCCTCCTCGGCGTCGACCCGCTCGGCCCCGGGCCGGGTCGACTCGCCGCCGACGTCCACGATGTCGGCGCCGGCCCCGCTCAGGGCCAGGCCGTGCGCGACCGCGGCGTCGAGGTCCGCGTACCGCCCGCCGTCGCTGAACGAGTCGGGCGTCACGTTGAGCACGCCCATCACGACGCACCGGTCGGGCCGGGGCAGGCCGGTCATCTGCCCAGGATGAGGCTCATCGCCTCGCTGCGGGTGGAGGGCTGGGTCTGGAACATCCCCCGCACGGCCGAGGTCACGGTGCGCGCGCCCGGCTTGCGGATGCCGCGCATCGACATGCACAGGTGCTCGGCCTCGACCACGACGATCGCGCCGCGCGGCTCCAGCCGGTCCATGATCGCGTCGGCGACCTGCGAGGTCAGCCGCTCCTGGACCTGCGGGCGCTTGGCGTAGAGGTCGACCAGCCGGGCCAGCTTGCTCAGCCCGGTGATCCGGCCGTCGGCGTTGGGGATGTAGCCGACGTGGGCCAGGCCGTGGAACGGGACCAGGTGGTGCTCGCAGGTCGAGTACATCTCGATGTCCTTGACCAGCACCATTTCCTCGTGGTGGGCGTCGAAGGTCGTCTGCAGGACCTCGGACGGGTCCACGTAGAGACCGGCGAACTGTTCCGCGTACGCCCGGGCGACCCGTTCCGGGGTGCGGCGGAGGCCGTCCCGGTCCGGGTCCTCACCGAGGGCGATCAGCAGTTCCAGCACCGCCGCCTCGACCCGATCGCGGTCGAAGGTGGCGGTCAACCGCGGGATCCCGATTCGCCGTCCGGACGCCAGCCGCCGTCCCCGGGCTCGCCCCACGACGGGTTGGGCTGCCCATAACCAGGCTGGCCATAACCGGGCTGGCCAGGGCCGGGCTGCCCGTGCCCGGGCTGCCCGTAGCCGGGCTGCTGCCCGTAACCGGGCTGGCTCCCGTAGCCGGGCTGGCTCCCGTAGCCGGGCTGGCCGCCGTGGCCGTTGCCCTGGTGGGGCTGGGCCGGGTGACCCTCGGGGGTCGTCGCGTGCGGACCGGAGCCGTTGCCGTTGGTCCCGTACGGCACCGGGGCCGGGCGCGGACCGGGCGAGGGCATCCCCGGCACGGTCCCGTTGGCCGGGCCCCGCCCGGCGCCGACCGCCTGCAGCTCGGCCGGCGTCATCACCGGCGGCTTGTCCGAGGGCGCCCGCCGGCCGAAGCCCGCGTACGTGTTGTGGGGCGGCCGCTTGGCCACCGGGGCGAAGATCCGAGCGAGGTCGTCCTTGCTCAGCGTCTCCTTCTCCATCAGCTCCAGCACCAGGTCGTCCAGGACGTCCCGGTATTCGTTCAGGATCTCCCAGGCCTCGTCGTGGGCCATCTCGATGAGCTGGCGGACCTCGGAGTCGATGTCGGTGGCGACGGTCTCGGAGTAGTCCCGCTGGTGGCCGTAGTCGCGGCCGAGGAAGGGCTCCGACTCCTTCTGGCCGTATTTCACCGCGCCGAGCTTGGAGCTCATGCCGTATTCCGTGATCATCGAGCGGGCCAGCCCGGACGCCTTGTTGATGTCGTCGGAGGCGCCGGTGGTGGGCTCGTGGAAGACCAGCTCCTCGGCCGCGCGGCCGCCGAGCATGTAGACGAGCTGGTCGATCATCTCCGACCGGATCTGGGTGTAGCGGTCCTCGGTCGGCAGCACGAGCGTGTGCCCGAGGGACCGGCCGCGGGGCAGGATCGTCACCTTGTGCACCGGGTCGAGGTTGGGCAGCGCCCAGGCCGCGAGCGCGTGACCGCCCTCGTGGTAGGCGGTGAGCTTCTTCTCCTTCTCGCTCATCGCCCGGGTCTTGCGCTCCGGACCGGCGATGACCCGGTCGATCGCCTCCTCCAGCGACTTCATCTGGATGAGGTTGCCGTTGGTGCGGGCGGTCAGCAGCGCGGCCTCGTTGATCACGTTGGCCAGGTCGGCGCCGGTGAAGCCGGGGGTGCGCCGGGCGATCGTGAGCAGGTCGATGTCCGGGCCGAGCGGCTTGCCCTTGGCGTGCACGGCCAGCACGGCCCGGCGGCCCTCGAGGTCGGGCCGGTCGACCGCGATCTGCCGGTCGAAGCGGCCCGGGCGCAGCAGCGCCGGGTCGAGGATGTCGGGCCGGTTGGTGGCCGCGATGAGGATGACGCCGCCCTTGACGTCGAACCCGTCCATCTCGACCAGCAGCTGGTTGAGGGTCTGCTCGCGCTCGTCGTGGCCGCCGCCGAGGCCGGCGCCGCGGTGCCGGCCGACCGCGTCGATCTCGTCCACGAAGATGATCGCCGGCGCGTTGGCCTTGGCCTGCTCGAACAGGTCGCGCACCCGGGAGGCGCCGACGCCGACGAACATCTCGACGAAGTCGGAGCCGGAGATCGAGTAGAACGGCACCCCGGCCTCGCCGGCCACGGCCCGCGCGAGCAGGGTCTTGCCGGTGCCGGGCGGGCCGTACAGCAGGACGCCCTTGGGGATCTTGGCCCCGATGGCCTGGAACTTGGCCGGGTTCTCCAGGAACTCCTTGATCTCCTGGAGCTCCTCGATGGCCTCGTCCGCACCGGCCACGTCGGCGAACGTCGTCTTCGGCGTGTCCTTGCTGACCAGCTTGGCCTTGGACTTGCCGAAGTTCATCACCCGGGAGCCGCCGCCCTGCACCGAGTTCATGATGAAGAACAGCAGGAAGACGACCAGCAGGATCGGGACCAGGCTGATCAGCAGGCTGACGAAGATGTTCTGCGAGCTGATCTTCGTCTCGAACTTCTGGCCCTTCTGCTCCAGCAGGGTGCCGATGCGCTCGTCCAGCCCGGTCGGGTAGGCCGTGGTGATCTTGTCCTTCCCCTCGACCCGGTTCTTCAGCGTGATGTCGAGGGTCTGCTCGCGATCGTTGATCACCACGTTCTCGTAGTTGCCGCTCTCGATCTGCGCGAGCGCGACCGAGGTCGGGACCTTCTCGAAGCCGCCGTTGCCGCGGAAGAGCGCGGGCACGGCGAGGACGACGAGGAGGCCGAGGACGATCCAGAACCACGGCGACTTGAGTATGCGACGACGATCCATACGCTCAGCGGAGACGCCGCTGCCGGCGGACTCCGTCCCTCCCGCTCCAGCTGGTGGGCGCCCGGGGCGCGCACGGCGATCAGTCCCTGACAGGAAAGGTACACCGGGCACACTGACGACGCAGGCCACCGTGGGTCGGCGGTCCTGACCGCGCAACGGACGAGACGGCCGCCGCGTTCCTAGCGGGTGTAGACCTCGGGCTTGAGCCGGGCGATGTACGGCAGGTCGCGGTAGCGCTCGGCGTAGTCCAGCCCGAACCCGACCACGAACTCGTTCGGGATGTCGAAGCCCAGGTAGCGCACCGGCACCTCGATCTTCACCGCGTCCGGCTTGCGCAGCAGCGCCATCACCTCGAGCGACGCCGGCTGCCGGGACTCCAGGTTGCGCAGCAGCCAGGACAGCGTCAGCCCGGAGTCGACGATGTCCTCGATCACCAGCACGTGCCGGCCGGAGATGTCCCGGTCCAGGTCCTTGAGGATGCGCACGATCCCGGACGAGCTCGTGGACGACCCGTACGAGGAGACGGCCATGTATTCCATCGTCACCGGCACGTCCAGGGCCCGGGCGAAGTCGGCCATCACGATGGCCGCGCCCTTGAGCACCCCGACCAGCACCGGCTCCCGGTCGGCGTAGTCCGCCGAGACCTCGGCGGCCACCTGCTGGATCCGGCGGGCGATCTGCTCCTGGGTGAGCAGGACCTCGTCGATGTCGCCGTCGTAGGTGTGCACCGCTCCCCGTCCTGGCCTGTCGCTCAGCTCGACCGGTCGAGTCGCAGCATGCCAGACGCCCGGGTGACCACCCGCCCGGAGGGGAGGGCGACCGGGCCCTGCCCGTGCCAGTCGGTCAGCAGCGCGTCCAGGGCGCGCAGGTGCGCGGCGGTCAGTGGGATCTCGGCCCAGGCCCGCAGCACCCTGGTCCGGATCGCGCGCGGGTGCCGGGCCACGGTGGCGGCGTCCAGGACCGGGCCGGCCGGGGTGAGCTCCCGGGCCAGCGCGTCCAGGGCGTCGAGGTCGTCGCGGAGGAGGTCGGCGGTGCGGGCCAGCGCCGCGGCGGCGCCGCCGTGCAGGACGTCCTCCAGCAGCGGCAGCACCTCCGTCCGCAGCCGGACCCGGGTGAAGCGGGGGTCGGCGTTCTGCGGGTCGTCCCGGTACGGGAGGTGCTCGGCCGCGCAGGCGGCCCGGGTCGTCGCCCGGCGGATCCCGAGCAGGGGGCGGACCCAGCGGCCGTCGACGGCCCGCATGCCGGCGATGGACCGCGGCCCGGAGCCGCGGCCCAGCCCGAGCAGCACCGTCTCGGCCTGGTCGTCCAGCGTGTGCCCCAACAGCACCACCCACCCGGGCCCGGCTGCGCGCGCCCCACCGGACCCGGCGCCGCCGGGCTGGGCACCCCCGGACTGCGCACCCCCGGGCTGGGCGGGGGCCGGCTGGCCGGGGTCGGGCTGGGGGG
>DATINN010000323.1:0-8148 GCA_035474175.1 Mycobacteriales bacterium
CGGTCCGAACTACGACGTGGGCATCGCGATCGGCTCGTCGCCCACCGCGATGACGGCGTGCAACGCCAAGATTACGCTCAGCACGATCACCGGCTCGAACGCCGGCGTGATCAGCGGCGCGTGTGGCACGGCGAATCCGCCGGGAGTCCCGGCGGCGGAGGTGTCGTGCCGGGTGCCGTCCGGGCCGGCGGTGGACGGGCGGGGTGCGGGGCGTGCCGCGGTGCGGAGGCGGGCGAGCACGAGGCCCAGCACCACCACCAGCACGACCACCACGATCAGGAGCACCGTCGTCACCGCACCCACCTCCGTCCCGGCGGGCCGAGTGCGGCAGGGCACGCGGCTTGGTCACGGTGAGGAGGACCTCGGCACGGGTCGCCATACGGCGGCCGCGACTTCCGCGAGCGGCCGGGTTGCCGTCGCGGAACTCCCGGCAGGGAAACAACCCCTGCCGGCACTGCAAGGCAAGCGCCCGCCGAAGCGGACGGGATGTTTTGCGGTGTGCTGTATGTCTGTCGCGTCCAGGTCCGACCAACCCGGGCGCGAGGTGGACTCCTCGTGTCTCTGAGGCTATGTGCGCCCTACCGACCGGTCAAGGAACGGTCACCTGCGCCGCGGCCGTCTCCACCTGCGGTGGAGGGTGCGCCTCAGTCCTCGCTCAGGGAGTCGTCGAGGCCGTCGAGCTCGCCGGGATCGTCGCCCTCGGCGGCGAGGGCCTCGCGGACCACGCGCATCGCCAGCCCCGGCGGGTAGCCCTTGCGGGCCAGCATCCCGACGAGGCGGCGCACCCGCACGGGCGCGTCGAGCCGTCGGGTGCCGGGCAGGCGTCGCTCCACCAGCCGGCGGGCGGCGAGCTCCTCGGCGTCGGCGTCGACCACCGCGACCGCCTCGCCGACGACCTCCTGGTCGACGCCGCGGCGCCGCAGCTCGGCCGCGAGCGCGCGCCGGGCGAGCCCCCGCCCGCTGTGGCGCGAGTCCACCCACGCGGCCGCGAAGGCGCGGTCGTCGATCAGGCCGACCTCGGTGAACCGGCTCAGCACGGTCTCGGCCGCGTCGTCCGGCACGCCGCGCTTGGCCAGCGCGGTGGCCAGCTCCGACCGGGTCCGCGGTTGCAGGGTCAGCAGGCGCAGGCAGACCGCCCGGGCCACCGACTCCGGGTCCCCCGGCGCGTCCTCAGGATGCCCTGGGGCCCCGGCGTCTCCCCGCCCGGACCGCGCCTGCTTCGCGCGCCCCGAACCGCGCAGGCGCCCGGACTCCTCCGCGCGCCCGGACCCTCCCGCGCGGCGGGACTGCCGTCGGCTCGGGGCCGGTGAAGGAGGCGGCCCCTCGTTGGCTGTGGGTTCCGGGGCGTCGTCGGGTGAGTCGGCGGTGGGGTCGGGGGAATTCCAGCCTCCGTCGTAGGACCAGAGGCCGGTGGACCGGGCGCCGGCTGGAGAGCCGGCGCCCGGGTCGTCGGGGTGCATGGATCAGAAGTCGACCGGAGCGGGGACGGCCGCGTCGTCGAGCTTGGCCCCGATGTTGAGCTTCTCCTTGATCTTCTTCTCGATCTCGTCGGCGAGGTCGGGGTTGTCGCGCAGGAAGTTGCGCGCGTTTTCCTTGCCCTGACCGAGCTGATCGCCCTCGTACGTGTACCAGGCGCCGGACTTGCGCACGATCGACTGGTCGACGCCGACGTCGAGCAGCGAGCCCTCGCGGCTGATGCCCGACCCGTAGACGATGTCGAACTCGGCCTGCTTGAACGGCGGGGCCACCTTGTTTTTCACGACCTTGGCCCGGGTCCGGTTGCCGACCGCGTCGCCACCGTCCTTGAGCGTCTCGATGCGGCGCACGTCGATGCGGACCGACGCGTAGAACTTCAGCGCCTTGCCGCCGGTCGTGGTCTCCGGCGAACCGAACATCACGCCGATCTTCTCGCGCAGCTGGTTGATGAAGATCGCGGTGGTGCCGGAGTTGCTCAACGCGCCGGTGATCTTGCGCAGGGCCTGGCTCATCAGCCGGGCCTGCAGGCCGACTTGGCTGTCGCCCATCTCGCCCTCGATCTCGGCCCGCGGCACGAGCGCGGCCACCGAGTCGATCACGATGATGTCCAGCGCGCCGGACCGGATCAGCATGTCGGCGATCTCCAGCGCCTGCTCACCGGTGTCGGGCTGGGAGACCAGCAGCGCGTCGGTGTCGACGCCGAGCGCCTTGGCGTAGTCGGGGTCGAGCGCGTGCTCCGCGTCGATGAACGCGGCGATCCCGCCGGCCGCCTGCGCGTTGGCCACCGCGTGCAGCGCGACGGTGGTCTTGCCGGAGGACTCCGGGCCGTAGATCTCGACGACGCGGCCGCGGGGCAGTCCCCCGATGCCGAGCGCGATGTCGAGCGAGATGGACCCGGTCGGGATGACCTGGATCGGGACGCGGGTCTCGTCGCCGAGCCGCATCACCGAACCCTTGCCGTACTGCTTGTCGATCTGGGCGAGCGCGACGTCGAGCGCCTTGTCGCGGTCGAGTGCAGCCATCGGGTCCACCTTCGTAGTCGTTCGGTCTGTCTCTCGTCGGTGGAGACGCTAGAGGCGACCACCGACGATTTTCAGTCCCGAGAGCCGATCTGTGGATCACGGATCGCGGTGTGGACAAGTTAGCCGAACATCTGTTCGATCATGGGGTCGACACGCCGCACCGGCGCGAGCGACCTACCCTGGTCGCCGTGCGGCTGTCGGAGTTCTGGATACGGATGGGTGACCACTTCGGGTCGGCGTACGCGCGATCGGTCGCGCACGACCACGTCATGCAGTCGCTCGGCGGTCGCACGGTCGACGAGGCGCTGGCGGCGGGCGAGCCGGCCAAGCAGGTCTGGCGGGCGGTGTGCGCGGAGTTCGAGGTGCCGGCGCGCAAGCGATGAACGTCGACGGTCCGCTCGGTCTGCTCGTGCAGATCGGCTTCATCCTGTGCATGCTCGGCCTGCTGGTCTTCCTCATCCTGCAATACCGCCGCACCAACAAGCACGACTAGTCCGGTCGCGGGCGGGGTCAGGTGGTGAGGGTGGGGCGGAGGGCGTCGAGGACCTTGGGGTCCTCGATGGTGGAGGGGACGGGCTGCTCGACCCCGTCGGCGATCGCGCGCATGGAGCCGCGCAGGATCTTGCCGGAGCGGGTCTTGGGCAGCCCGGGCACGACGTCGACCCGGCGCAGCGCCGCCACCGCGCCGATCTCGTCCCGGATCCGCTGCACCAGCTCGGCCGCGACCTCGGCCGGCGGGGTGGAGACCCCGGCCTTGAGGACCACGAACCCGCGCGGGACCTGACCCTTCAGCGCGTCGGCCACCCCGATCACGGCGCACTCGGCGACCGCGGGGTGCCCGGCCAGGACCTCCTCCATCGCCCCGGTGGACAGCCGGTGCCCGGCCACGTTGATCACGTCGTCCATCCGCCCCATGACGAACAGGTAGCCGTCGGGGTCGAGGTGGCCGCCGTCGCCGCTGAGGTAGTAGCCCGGGTAGCGGGACAGGTACGACGACACGAACCGCTCGTCGTCCCGCCACAGCGTCGGCAGCGCCCCCGGCGGCAGCGGCAGCCGCACCGCCAGCGCACCGTCGACGTCCGCGGGCACCGGCTCCCCGGCCGGGTCCAGCACCCGTACGTCCCAGCCCGGCATCGGCACGGTCGGCGAGCCCGCCTTGGGCGGCAGCGCCTCCAGCCCGAGCGGGTTGGCCGCGACCGGCCAGCCCGTCTCGGTCTGCCACCAGTGGTCGACGACCGGGATGCCGAGCAGCTCGGAGGCCCAGGTGTAGGTGTCGGGGTCCAGCCGCTCCCCCGCCAGGTAGAGCGCGCGCAGCGACGAGACGTCGTGCTTGGCCAGGTGCGACCCGCTCGGGTCCTCCTTGCGGATGGCCCGGAACGCGGTCGGCGCCGTGAACAGCACCTGCACCCCGTGGTCGGCGACCACCCGCCAGAACGCGCCCGCGTCGGGCGTCCCGACCGGCTTGCCCTCGTACAGGACGGTGGTGCAGCCGGCCAGCAGCGGCCCGTACACGATGTAGGAGTGGCCGACGACCCAGCCGACGTCGCTGGCGGTCCAGAACACGTCGCCCGGGCGGAGCCCGTAGACCGCGCCCATGCTCCAGTGCAGCGCGACCGCGTGGCCGCCGTTGTCCCGCACGACGCCCTTCGGCTTCCCGGTCGTGCCGGAGGTGTAGAGGATGTAGAGCGGGTCGGTGGCCCGCACCGGCACGCACTCGGCCGGCTCCGCGGTCTCGACGGCCCGGGCCCAGTCCACGTCGCGGCCGGGCACCAGGCTCGCCTCCGCCTGCGGGCGCTGCAGGATCAGGCAGTGCTCCGGCTTGTGGTCGGACAGCTCGATGGCCCGGTCCAGCAGCGGCTTGTATTCCAGGACGCGGGTCACCTCGATCCCGCAGGACGCCGAGATGACCACCCGCGGCTGGGCGTCGCTGATCCGGGTGGCCAGCTCGGCCGCGGCGAACCCGCCGAAGACCACGGAGTGGATCGCGCCCAGCCGGGCGCAGGCCAGCATCGCGACCACGGCCTCGGGCACCATCGGCAGGTAGATGACGACCCGGTCGCCCTTCTCCACGCCCAGCGCCCGCAGCGCGCCGGCGGCCCGGGCCACCTTCTCCAGCAGCTCCGCGTACGTGAACCGCTCGACGGTGCCGGTCACCGGGCTGTCGTGGATGAGCGCGAGCTGCTCGGCCCGGCCGCCGGCGACGTGCCGGTCCAGGGCGTTGAAGCAGGTGTTGAGGGTGGCGTCGGGAAACCACCGGTACATCGGCGGGGTGGTGTCGTCGAGGATGCGGCGGGGCCGGCTGAACCAGTCGATCCCGGTGGCGGCGTCCCGCCAGTAGCCCTCCGGGTCGTCCAGGCTGCGGCGGAACTCCTCGGCGTACCGGCCCATGCCGAACCCCCTCGCTGCGGTTGCCGCGTCATCGTATTGCGGTAGGAGGGCTCCATGCGCATCGTCATCGCCGGTGGTCACGGCCAGATCGCCCTGCTGCTGTCCCGCCGCCTGTCCGACCGCGGCGACTCCGTCGTCGGGCTGATCCGCAACCCGGCCCACGCGGCCGAGGTGCTGGCGGCCGGGGCCGAGCCGGTCACGGCGGACCTGGAGGCGGTCGACGCGGCGACGCTGGCCGGGCACCTGACCGGGGCCGACGCGGTCGTCTTCGCGGCCGGCGCGGGGCCGGGCAGCGGAGCCGCGCGCAAGGACACCGTCGACCGGGCCGCCGCGGCGCTGCTGGCCGACGCGGCCGAGCGGGCCGGCGTCCGGCGCCACCTGCAGGTCTCGGCCATGGGCGTGGACGACGCCCCCGCCGGGGACGACGTGTTCGCGGTCTACCTGCGGGCCAAGGCGGCGGCCGAGGCCGACCTGCGGGCCCGCGACCTGGACTGGACGATCCTGCGCCCGGGCGGCCTGACCGACGACCCGGCCACCGGGACCGTACGGCTGGGGCCGCACGTCGAGCCCGGCCGGGTGCCCCGCGACGACGTGGCCGCGGTCCTGGTCGCGCTGCTGGACGAGCCGCGCACCGCCGGGAGGACGCTGGAGCTGGTCGGCGGCGAGACCCCGATCGGCACGGCCGTCGCAGAGATCGGCTAGCCGGGACGGGTCCGCGGTCGGGAGGATCTGGTCGTCACCGACGATCGGAGCGCTCCCATGGCAACACCCGTCCTGTTCATCCACGGCCTCTGGCTGCATTCCTCCTCCTGGCAGGACTGGGAGACGCTGTTCACCGAGCACGGGTACGAGACGTCCGCGCCGGGCTGGCCCGGGGACGGGGACACGGTCGAGGCCTCCCGGGCCGACCCGGACGCGATCGCCGACCACGGCATCCAGGACGTCTTCGACCACTACGTGCCGATCATCGAGGCGCTGCCGGAGCCGCCGATCCTGATCGGCCACTCCTTCGGCGGGATGATCGTGGAGAAGCTGCTGGGCGAGAACCACGGCCGGGCCGGCATCGCGATCGACGCCGCGCAGATCAAGGGCGTGCTGCCGGTGCCGCTGTCCGCGCTGCACGCGACGCTGCCGGTGTTCAAGAACCCGGCCAACCGGCACCGGGCGGTGTCGCTGACCGCGGACCAGTTCGCGTTCGCCTTCGGCAACGTGCTGCCGCGGGCCGAGTCCGACGCCCTCTACGAGCGCTGGACCATCCCGGCCCCGGGCAAGCCGCTGTTCGAGGCCGCGACCGCGAACTTCTCGCTGCACTCGCCGGCCAAGGTCAATACCAAGAACGAGGAGCGCGGACCGCTGCTGCTGATCATGGGCGGCCAGGACAACACCGTGCCGGAGGCGGTGACCAAGTCGACGCTCAAGCAGTACAAGGGGTCGAGCGCGGTGACCGACCTGTTCGAGTTCACCGAGGTCGGGCACTCGCTGACGATCGACTCGGGCTGGAAGATGGTGGCCGAGTCCTGCCTGTCCTGGCTCCAGGCCCAGGGGCTCCAGCCCCAGGGGCAGTAGTGGACCTCGGGCTGGACGGCAAGGTCGCGGTCGTCACCGGCGCCGGCAAGGGCATCGGGCTGGCGATCGCCCGGGCCCTGCACGCGGAGGGCGCGCGGGTCGTGGCCGGCTCCCGGACCGTCACCCCGGAGCTGGCCGCGGTCGCGGACGCGGTCGCGGTCGACCTGGCCACCCCGGACGGCCCGGCCCAGCTGGTCGCGCGGGCCGGCGACCGGGTCGACGTGCTGGTCAACAACGTCGGCATCGCGCCGTCCCGGCTGGACGGCTTCCTCGCCGTCGACGACGCGATGTGGCAGACGACCTGGAACCTCAACCTGATGGCGGCGGTGCGGGCCATGCGGGCGGCGATCCCGCTCATGCTGGCCGCCGGCGGCGGCGCGATCGTCAACGTTGCCTCGGTCAACGCCCGGCTGCCCGACCCGGACGTGGTCGACTACTCGGCCTCCAAGGCCGCCCTGGTCAACGTGGCCAAGTCGGTGTCCAAGGAGTTCGGCGGGCGCGGCATCCGGGTCAACAACGTCGACCCCGGCCCGGTCGCCACCGACCTCTGGCTCGGTGCGGACGGGGTCGCGGCCACGGTCGGGCGCAGCACCGGCCAGCGGCCCGAGGACGTCGCCGCGGCCGCCGCCTCCGGATCGGTGACCGGCCGGTTCACCCGGCCGGAGGAGGTCGCCGACCTGGTCGCGTTCCTGGCCGGCGCCCGGTCGGCGAACGTCACCGGCTCCGACCACGTCATCGACGGGGGGCTGATCAGCACGATCTGAGCTGGAAGACTCGGTGGCGTGGACTTCGACTCGATCGACATCGGGACGCTGCGCCGGGCGGGCGGGATCAAGTGGGCGCTGCACCCGGAGGCGATCGGGGCCTGGGTGGCCGAGATGGACTTCGGCACCGCGCCCGCCGTCACCGAGGTGCTGCGCGACGCGGTCGAGGCGGGCGCGTTCGGCTACCTGCCGGACGCGCCCGTGGCCGCGATGGCGGCGGCGTACGCGGCCTTCAGCGCCGACCGGTACGGCTGGGCCGTCGACCCGGCCGACGTGCACCCGGTCGCCGACGTGGTCGCGGCCCTGAGCACCGCGATCCAGCACGTCAGCGCGCCGGGGACGCCGGTGATCCTGCCGACCCCGGCGTACATGCCGTTCCTGACCGTGCCGGGCACGCTGGGGCGCGAGGTGATCCAGGTGCCGCTGCTGCCGGGCGGCCGGTACGACCTGGACGGGCTGGACGCCGCCTTCGCCGCGGGCGGCCACCTGCTCATCCTGTGCAACCCGCACAACCCGGTCGGCCGGGTCCTGACCGCGGACGAGATGCACGCGATCGCGGCCGTCGTGGACCGGCACGGCGGCCGGGTCTTCTCCGACGAGATCCACGCCCCGCTGGTGTACGCCGGGCACCGGCACCGGCCGTACGCGTCGCTGTCGCCGCTGACGGCCGGGCACACGATCACCGCGACCTCGGCCTCGAAGGCGTGGAACCTGCCCGGCCTGAAGTGCGCGCAGGTGGTGCTGAGCAACGATGCCGACCGGGAGACCTGGGCCCGGATCGGCCCGTTCGCCGAGCACGGCGCGTCCCACCTCGGCGTGCTGGCCAACACGGCCGCGTACGAGCGGGGCGGTCCGTGGCTGGCGGACGTGCTCGACTACCTGCAGGGCAACCGGCAGCTGCTGGCCGGGCTGCCGGGCCCGGCGCCGGAGGG
>DATINN010000324.1:0-3015 GCA_035474175.1 Mycobacteriales bacterium
CCGGTCACGCCGGCGGGACCGGAACGACCGGCGGAACCGGTGGGACCGGGATGACCGGTGGGACCGGCGCGCCCAGCGCGGCCAGGCGGGCCCGGATGTCGGCGAGGAGGTCGGCCGGGGCGTCGGGGGGCAGCCGGAGCCGCCGGGCCTGCACCAGCGACGGCCGCGCCGGCGACGGTGGAACCGGCGACGGCATGACGGCGGCGGAGTTCGAGTTCGCGCCCGGTCCGGGGGACGCCCCCGTGCAGCTCGACGCGTACACCGGGGACGGCGCCGTGATCGGCCCGCTGGCCCCGGACCGCCGCCCGTGGGCGCTGGAGTCCCCGGCGGTCAAGCCGGACGGCACCCTCGTCCCGACCCCGGCCGAGCCCGAGGACTGGGAGGACCCGCGGGTCGGCTGGGCCGTCGTGCTGCCGGAACGGCCGGGGCTGGACGCGGCCGCGCTGGCCCGCCCGGACGACGCCGGCGAGCCGATCCGGGCCCTGGTCGACGCCCGCAAGGGCCGCGTCTTCCGCTACCGCCCGGGCGGCACCCTGTCGGCCTGGACCCTGCGCGACTACGCCGCCGGCGCCCAGCCGCTGACCGCGACGGCGACGATCGGCACCGAGCCGGGCCAGCTCCCGGCGTACCTGCTGCTGGTCGGGAGCCCGGCCGAGATCCCGTGGCACGTGCAGTATCTGCTCAACCCGGTCCGCCAGGTCGGCCGGCTCGACCTGGACCCGGCCGGGCTGGCCAACTACGTCACCGCGCTGCTGTCGGACTGGGCCGGCGCCGGCGCCCGCTACGACGCCCCGGTCAGCTGGGCCGTCGACACCGGCGCGGGCGACATCACCACGCTGATGCGGGAGGCGGTCACCGCCCCGCTGGCGGCCCGGTTCGCCGCCGACGCCGACATGACCGCACACTGCTACCTCGACGGCTCGGTGACCCCGGCCACCGGCGCCGCCCTGGCCGCCGCGCTCGCCGCCAACCGGCCGGCCCTGGTCGTGACCAGCAGCCACGGCATGACCGGCCCGCTGGCCGAGCCCGAGCTGATGCGCTCCCAGCTCGGGATGCTGGTCGACCAGGCCCACGCCGTCGTCCGGCCCGAGCAGCTGCTGGCCGGCTGGGCCCCCGACGGCGCCGTCTGGTTCGCCCAGGCCTGCTGCTCGGCCGGCACCGAGAGCCCCAGTGTCTACAGTGGACTCTTCGAGAGCGGCGGGCTGGTGGCCGGCGTGCTCGACGGCGTGGCCGCGCTCGGCGCCGCGACCGCGCCGCTGCCCCGGGCCCTGCTGGGCGCGGCCAAGCCGCTGCGGGCGTTCATCGGGCACGTCGAGCCCACGTTCGACTGGACGATGCGCTTCCCGCCCAACCGGCAGCGGATCACCGCCGGCCTCCAGACCGCCCTGTACGACGAGCTCTGCACGGGCACGCCGGTCGGCCTGGCCCTGAGCCCGCACTACCTGCCGGTCGGTGCGCTCCTGTTCGGCTACACCCAGGCCCGCACGGCCTACAACAGCGCGCCGTTCGGGGCGGCCGGCCGGGCCGCCACCGCGGGCGCCGTGGACATGGCCGTCTACAGCAAGGTCACCGCGTACGACCGGCTCAGCACGGTCATCCTCGGTGACCCCACGGTCCGGATCCCGACCCCGGTGCCGTAACTGACGGTGCAAGTCAGTTACTCTGCGTGACGTGCCGACCGGGGGGGTCGGCATTTCCGGGGGGAACGTTCAGATGAAGCTGTCTCGCCGCCGGTCGGCGGCCGTCCTGGGTGCCGGCTGCGCAGCCGCCGTCGCCGTCACCGCATCGCTGCTGGCCGGCTCGCCCGCGGGCGCGGTCGCGTCCGGGTGCGTCGACCCGCCCGACTACGCGCACACCATCCCGGCCGCGATCGGCGCCCCGGCCGCGGCGCCGGCGGCCGGCAACTCCGTCTACTTCGCCACCGTCGGCGGCGACCGCAAGACCTACGTGGTCGAGACGACCATCGAGCAGCCGGGGCTGCTGGTCGACCGGCTGCAGTGCGTCGGCGGCGGCGCGGTCGGCACGCCCACGGTCGTCCCGTACGCGGCCGGCACGGCGCTCTACGTGCTCGGCACCAACGGCGCGGTCTACGAGAGCTACCGGCCCAAGGAGGGCCCGCAGACGACGTGGCTGCGGGTGCCCGGCGCCCCGGCCGGCGGCGGCGCTCCCGTCGTCACCCTGTCCGGCAGCGGCGAGGCGATCGAGATGTTCGTGCGCGGCCGGGACAACCAGCTCTACCACGCCAGCCGCGGGGTCGCGGCCGACGGCACCTGGTCGGCCTGGGAGAAGCTCGGCGGCGGCCTGACCGGCGTCGCCGGCGCGGGCGCGCTCGAGGACGCGACGGTCGTCGTGGTCCGGGCCCCGAACGGCACGCTCTACCAGAAGACCGGCCGCACCGGCGCCTGGGGCGGGTGGGCCCGGCTGACCGGGACCACCTCGGCCAGCCCGGCGCTGGCGAGCGGGTTCGGGACCGGGCGGCTGGACCTGTTCGTCACCGGCAGCACCGGTGGTCTCTACCAGGCGGCCTGGCTGCCGGGGGCGCGCGGGTTCGGCGCGTTCCGGAAGATCACGACCGACCTGCCGGTCGGGGCCTCGGTCGCCGCGGCGGGCAGGAACGGCCGCATGATCGTGTACGCCACGGTCCGGACCGGGTCGGCCAGCGTGGTCGGCTTCGACCAGTACGTGCCGCGGGTCGGCTGGTCCGGATTCCAGCTGGCCCCGTACACGTGCGGGAACTGCCTGCCGGCGGCCGACGCGGTCACCGCCCGGCGCAGCGTGCCGCCCCTCCCGATGGGCTGACCCACCCCCGGCGGCCGTCCCGCCGGCGGCCGACCCGCCGACGGGTCCGAACGGGACACCGCCCGTCACCCCGAGCTGGCCGGCGGCCGGTCGCCACCCCGCAGCCGCGCGGCCCGCAGCCCACAGCCGGGCGGCCCGGAGCAGGATGCGGCCCGGAGCCGGGCGGCCCGGAGCCGAGGGCGGCCCGGAGCCGAGGGCGGCCCGGAGCCGGGCGGC
>DATINN010000325.1:0-2435 GCA_035474175.1 Mycobacteriales bacterium
CGGTCGAAGACGATGCCGCGGCGGATCGGGAAGTGCACCTGCAGGCCGCGGGCGGACAGCAGCACGTCGCCGGTCTCGCCGGCCCGGGCCGCGCCCTCGGCCACGGTCGACCCGACCGGCCCCGGGGTGGCCGGGTCGGCCCCCCGGCCCAGGTCGGCGTGCCGGGCCGCGGCGGTCCGGTCGGCGGCGTCGCCGAGCCAGTCGCGGTCCCCGTCGCCGGCGTCCGCCGGGACGTCGGTGCCGCCGGCCGTCCGCTCCATGGTCCGTCCCCGCTCTCCGTCGGCGCTCCCGGCCCGGTCCTCCGGGCCGGCGGGGCTACTCACGGCGGCCCTCCGCCCCGACGGCGGCGGCCTCCTCGGCCGGGACCGGGTTGTGGCAGCGCAGCCAGCGCGGCCCGTCGGGCTCCAGCTCCGGCGTCACGGTCGTGCACACCTCCAGCTTGCGCGGGCAGCGGGGCGCGAACGCGCAGGCCGACGTCCACGGCAGGGTGTCCGTGGGCGAGCCCGGGATCGGCTGCAGCGGAGATCCTTCCACGGAATCCAGCCGCGGGATCGATCCCAGCAGCCCGGCCGTGTACGGGTGCCGCGGGGAGACGAACAGCGTCCGCCGGTCGGCCCGCTCGACGATGCGCCCTGAATACATGACGTTGACCCGGTCGCACAGGCCCGCGACCACGCCGAGGTCGTGGGTGATCAGCACCATGGCCGTGCCCTGCTCCCGGACCAGCCCCTTGAGCAGCTCCAGGATCTGGGCCTGGATCGTCACGTCCAGCGCGGTCGTCGGCTCGTCGGCGATGAGCAGCTTCGGCCGGCAGGCCACGGCCATCGCGATCAGCGCCCGCTGCCGCATCCCGCCGGAGAGCTGGTGCGGATACTCCCGCAGCCGCCGGTCCGGGTCCGGGATGCCGACCAGGTCCAGCAGCGCGACCGCCTCCTTGCGGGCGGCCGCGCCGTGGAGCCCGCGGTGCCGGGTCAGCACCTCGGTGACCTGGGTGCCGATCGGGACCACCGGGTTGAGCGAGGACAGCGGGTCCTGGAAGACCATCGCGATGTCCTTGCCGCGCAGGTCGCGCAAGTCGTCCTGGCGCAGCGTGAGCAGCTGCCGCCCCTCGAACCGGACGTGCCCGCCGACCTTCGCCCCCCGCCGCGGCAGCAGGCCCATGATCGCCAGCGACGTGACCGACTTGCCGGAGCCGGACTCGCCGACCAGGCCCAGGGTCTCGCCGGCGTCGACGGCGAAGGAGACGCCGTCGACGGCGTTGACGTCCCGCCGGCCGCGCCGGCTGAAGGTGACCGTCAGGTCGTCGACCTCGAGCAACGCCATGGTCTACCGCCGGAACTTCGGGTCGAGGGCCTCGCGCAGGGACTCGCCCAGCAGCGTGAACCCGAGCGCGGCCAGGACGATCGCGATGCAGGGATAGAACGCCAGCGCCGGCCGGGTGCTGAGCAGGTTTTGCGCGTCCGAGAGCATCTGCCCCCACTCGGGCTGGTTGGCGTCCGGGTTGCCCAGGCCGAGGAAGGACAGCGCGGCTGCGTCGATGATCGAGGTGGCCAGCGTCAGCGTGGCCTGCACGATCACCGGGCCGAGCGAGTTGGGCACGATGTGCGAGAGCACCACGGTCCGCCGCCGCAGCCCGATGCTCCGCGCGGCCAGCACGTAGTCGGCCTCGCGCTGGGCCAGCATCGACCCGCGCAGCAGCCGGGCGAAGATCGGGATGTTGACCACCGCGATCGCGATCATCACCGAGGTCAGCGACTGGCCCAGGATGACCGAGATCGTGATCGCGGTCAGCAGGCCCGGGATCGACAGCAGCAGGTCGGTGACCCGCATCAGCGCGTTGTCGACCCGCCCGCCGAACGCGCCGGCCAGCCCGCCCAGGATCAGCCCGACCGTCAGCCCGAGCAGCGTGGACACGACGCCGACCAGCAGCGACTGGCGGGAGCCGTAGAGCAGCCGGGCCAGCTCGTCCCGGCCGAGCTGGTCGGCCCCGAGCGGGAAGCCCGGTCGCGGACCCGGGGCCGAGCCCGGCCGGACCTCGTCGATGAGCAGCTGGTCGGTCGGGTTGTGCCCGGCCAGCAGCGGCGCGAACGCCGCCACCAGCAGGAACAGCAGCACCAGGACGGCGCCGAGGATGGCCACCGGGTTGCGGCGCAGCCGCCGGAAGGCCTCGCTCCAGCGGCCGCCGGCCCCCTCGTCGCCGGCCCCGGAGAACGCACCGGTCCCGGCCGCGTCGATCTGGGTCGCCGTCGTCATCGCACCCTCACCCTCGGGTCGAGCACGCCGTACAGCACGTCGACGATCAGGTTGATCAGCACGTACAGGATCGCGATGATGAGGATCGCGCCCTGCAGCAGCGCGTAGTCCTTGTTGTTGATCGCGCTGAAGATCTCCTGCCCGATGCCCGGGAACGCGAACACGGTCTCGGTCAGGATCGC
>DATINN010000326.1:0-2192 GCA_035474175.1 Mycobacteriales bacterium
TGAGCGGGGTGGCGGCCGCGGTCACCACCACCGGCACCGCCCGGCAGCTGCACCCGGAGGTTGAGATCGCGTTGCTGCGGACCGGGCAGGAGGCGCTGGCCAACGTGGGCAAGCACGCCGCCGCCAGCCGGGTCGGGGTGACCCTGTCGTACATGGAGGACGTGGTGACGCTGGACGTGCGCGACGACGGGATCGGGTTCGACCCGGAGGGCCTGGTCGAGCCGGTCGACGGCAGCGGGTTCGGCCTGAGCGGGATGCGGCAGCGGGTCGGCCGGGTGGCCGGCCGGCTGGAGATCGAGTCGGCGCCCGGCGAGGGCACCGCCGTCTCCGCGACGGTGCCGGCGATCCCGGCGTGAGCGAGCACGAGAAGCGGGAGATCATCCGGGTCCTGCTGGTCGACGACCACCCGGTGGTCCGGGACGGGCTGCGCGGGATGTTCAGCGGGGAGCCGGACTTCGAGGTCGTCGGCGAGGCCGCCGACGGGTACGAGGCGGTCACGCTGGTCGGGCGGCTCGACCCGGACGTGGTGCTGATGGACCTGCGGATGCCGGGCGTCGACGGTGTGACGGCGATCGGCCGGATCGTCCGGGGCGGGTCGCGGGCCCGGGTGCTGGTGCTCACCACGTACGACACGGATTCCGACGTGCTGCCCGCGATCGAGGCCGGGGCCACCGGATACCTGCTCAAGGACGCCCGGTCGGAAGAGATGTTCCGGGCGGTGCGGGCGGCCGCGCGCGGGGAGGCGGTGCTGTCGCCGTCGGTGGCGACCCGGCTGCTCGGGTCCGTACGGCGGCCGGTCCGGGAGCCGCTGTCGGCCCGCGAGCAGGAGGTGCTGGAGCTGGTCGCCCGCGGGGCGACGAACCGGGAGGCGGCCCGGCAGCTGTTCGTCTCCGAGGCCACGGTGAAGACCCACCTGCTGCACCTCTACGCCAAGCTCGGCGTCAACGATCGCGCCGCCGCGGTCGCCGAAGGATTCCAGCGCGGTCTGCTCACCCCCGACCGCCGCTGACCCCGACCGCCGCTGACCCCGACCGCCGCTGACCCGCGGCCAACGGCCGGCTTGTCTCCTGTGATCGGCGCGACTTCTCCGCTGCGGATGAAACCGATTGCGGCGCCACGGCGAACGGCTCAGAGAGGACAGAGCCGTTCGGATGCATAGTGCGACGGCGAAGGTACGCAAAGTAACGGCCGGAGCACAGGGGGGTATGCGGGATGCGGGTCCTGCACGTGATCCCGGAACTCGGCCCCGGCGGGGCCGAGCACCAGCTGCGCCTGCTGCTGCCCCGGCTGCCGGTCGACTCGGCGGTCGTCACGCTCGGTGGCGGCTCGCTGGTCGACCCGATCCGCGCGACCGGCGTGCCGGTGACCGACCTCGGCGGCGGCCGGCTCGGCCCGCTGCCCGCGCTGGTCCGGCTGGTCCGCCGCGGCCGGTACGACCTGGTGCACACCCACCGCACCAGCGCCGCCCTGTACGGCCGGGCCGCCGCCCGCGCCGCCGGCGGCCGGGCCGTGGTCGCCACCGAGCACGCGCTGGGCCGGACCCACGTCGACGGCCGGCCGGTGACCGCGGGGCTGCGCCGGGCGTACCGGCTCAGTGCCCGGCTGGGGTCGGCGACCATCGCGGTGTCGGAGCCGGTCGCGGACCGGCTGGCCGACTGGCACGTCGACCGGGTCGTGGTCATCCCGGCGGGGCTGGACCCGGCCGAGCTGGCCTTCGACCCGGCGCTGCGGGCCGGCACCCGGGCGGCGCTCGGGCTGTGGCCGAGCGAGCGGGTGATCGGGGCGGTCGGCCGGCTCGACCGCGGGTCCCGGTTCGACGTGCTGCTGCGGGCCGTGGCCGGGCTGGACGCGACGTTGCTGCTGGTCGGCGACGGCCCGCTGCGGGCGGAGCTGGAGGCGCTCGCCGGCGGGCTCGGGCTGGCCGACCGGATCCGGTTCCTCGGCCCGCTGGCCGACCTGTGCCCGGTGCTGTGCGCGGTGGACGTGCTGGCGGCGCCGTCGGCCGAGGAGGGGTTCGGGCTCACCGTGCTGGCCGGGCTGGCCTGCGGGCTGCCGGCCGTGCACGCGGGCTGCCCGGCGCTGGAGGCCCTGCCGCCCGGCGCCGCCCCGGGCACGGTCCGCGGCGCGGTCGACGAGCACGACCTGCGGGCCGAGCTGGCCGCGGTGCTCGACACGGCCGGCGGCAGCCGGGC
>DATINN010000327.1:0-3031 GCA_035474175.1 Mycobacteriales bacterium
GGTGGAGCGGGTGGAGCTGTCCCCGTTCACGCCGAGCGAGCTCTCCGACTACCTGCGCACGGTCAACGACGGGCCGGTGCCCGACCGGCTGGTCCGCGACGTGCTGGCGCGCTCCGAGGGCAACGCCTACTTCGCCGAGGAGCTGCTGGCCGCGGGCCTGGGCGCCGACTCGGCGCTGCCGACCGGGCTGTCCGACGTGCTGCTGGCGCGGCTGGAGCGGCTGTCCCCGGCGGTGCAGCGGGTCGCCCGGGTCGCGTCCGTGGCCGGCCGCCGGGTCGGCCACTCGCTGCTGCAGGCCGCCACCGGGATGGACGACACCGAGCTGGAGGAGGCGCTGCGGGAGGCGGTCACCCACCACGTCCTGGTCGCCGACGCGGGGGCCTACTCCTTCCGCCACGCGCTGCTCCAGGAGGCGGTGTACGGCGACCTGCTGCCGGGCGAGAAGGTCCGCCTGCACGGGACGTACGCGAAGCTGTTCGCGGACGGGGTGCAGAGCAGCGCGGCCGAGCTGGCCCACCACTCGATGGAGAGCCACGACCTGCCCGGCGCGCTGTCGGCGTCCGTGCAGGCCGCGGCCGAGGCGCTCGACCTGCACGCGCCGACCGAGGCGCTGCGCCAGCTGGAGCGGGCGCTGCAGCTGTGGCACGCGGTGCCCGACGCCGAGCAGCGGACCGGCCGCGACCTGGTCAGCCTCCAGCTCCGGGCCGCCGACGTGGCGGCCAGCTCCGGGGAGTCGAGCCGGGCCCTGGCGCTGGCCGGCGAGGCCCGCGACCTCGCCGACCGGCAGGCGCCCGGCAGCCCGCTGGCCGCGGAGGCCCGCGACGACCTGGCCCTGCACCTGCTGAGCCTGGACCGGCCCGAAGAAGCGTATGCGGTGACCGGCGAGGCGCTGGAGATGGTGCCGGCCGACCCGCCCACGCGGGTCCGGGTCTGGGCGGCCGCGACCCGGGGCCGGTCCGCGATGAACCTGGACAAGGACGCCGAGGCCAAGAAGTGGGCCGAGGAGGCGCTGGCCGGGGCACGGACGCTCGGGCTGGCCGAGGCCGAGGCCGACGCGCTGGCGACCCTGGCCCTGCTCGCGGAGACCGAGGGCGACTCCGAGCTGGCCCAGACGCGGCTGGCCGAGGCCCGCGACCGGGCCCGGGCCGCCTGCGACCTGACCGTCGAGCAGCGCGCCAGCTACAACCTCGCCGCCAGCCACTACTACGCGGGCGAGATCGGCCCGGCGCTGGAGCGGATCGAGGCCGGCGTGGCCCGGGCGGCGGCGACCGGCCTGACCTTCAGTGCGTACGGGTTGGAGACCCGGGTGCTGCAGGTGATCGCGCTCTACGTGGCCGGCGACTGGGACGGCTCGCTGGAGGCGGCGGAGCTGGCCGCGGCCGCGCCCGACCTGGTGCTGGCCCGGCTGGCCGCGGCCGCGCTCTACGTCGAGGTCGGGCGGGGGCTGCCCGGGGCGATCGAGCGGGTGGCGACGCTGCGCGGGTCCTGGGCCCAGGACGTCAGCCTGGCCCTGGTCGCCGGCGGCTGCGAGGCCGACCTGCTGCGCTGGCGCGGCGACCTGGACGGGGCCGCGGACGCGGCCGAGCGGGCCATCGACTACGTGAGCCGGCGCTGGGACGACTGGTATCTCGGCGGCATCTGGCTGTCCGCGCTCGGGCTGGCCGCGCTGGGCGACCGGGCCGAGGGCGAGCGGCTGCGGGGCGAGGACGACGCGCTGGCGGCGACCGTGCGGCGCGGCCGGCGGCTGATCGAGCGGGCCCGGACCACGGCCGAGCGGGGCCGCCCCCGGCACGGGAAGATCGGGCCGGAGGGGCGGGCCTGGCTGGCCCGGGCCGAGGCCGAGTGGTCCCGGCTGTCCGGGCCGTCCGACCCGGAGAAGTGGCGGACCGCGCTGGAGATCTTCGGCTACGGCTACCCGTACGAGGAGGCCCGCTGCCGGTGGCGGCTGGCCGAGGCGCTGCTCGGCGCCGACCGGCGGGACGAGGCGTCGGCCGAGGTCGCCGCGGCCTACGAGACGGCGGTGCGGCTGGGGGCGGCGCCGCTGCGGCAGGCGCTGGAGGCGCTGGCCCGGCGCGGCCGGCTGGAGGCGGGGCTGCCGGTGCCGGTGCGGGCCGACCACACGCTGACCGCCCGCGAGCGCGACGTGCTGGCGCTGCTGGCCCGGGGCCGGACCAACCGGCAGATCGGGCGGACGCTGTTCATCTCGGAGAAGACGGCCAGCGTGCACGTGTCCAACATCCTCGGCAAGCTCGGCGCCGGCGGGCGCACCGAGGCCGTCGCGATCGCGTCCCGGCGGGGACTGGTGCCGGTCGAGGAGCAGGTGGGCTGAGGGCGCCGGCCGGCCGTGCGGCGGTCCGGCCGGCGCCGGTGCATGGGGGCGGTGCGGGGACGCGCACCGCCCCCGGCTCAGTGCCGCACCAGCCGCGGACCGGCCGGAGCCGCCGCGGCCGCCTTCGCCGCGGCCAGCGAGGTCTGGACCGGGTCGACGGTCCAGTCCGGGTGGCCCGGCATCGGCGGCGTCGTCGTCCCGAACAGCCACGCGGTCAGGAACGCCGACTGGTCGTGCCCGCTGACCTTCGAGGCCAGGGCGATGAAGTCGGGCGTGCCGGCGGTGCTGCGCGCGTACTTGTGGACCCAGGCCCGCTCCAGCCGCTGGAACGCGGCCGCGCCGATCCGCTGGCGCAGCGCGTACAGGGTCAGGGCGCCGCCCTCGTAGACCTGGTTGCTGAACAGGGTGTCGGCCGAGATCGGCGCGGCCACCGGGCCGAAGTCGTGCCGGTACTGGTCGCCCAGCGCGTAGTCCGCCCGCATCCGGTCCTCGAAGGACGCGTAGCCCTTGGCGTCCGCGTACGTCCCCTCGTACCAGGTGGCGTGGCCCTCGTTGAGCCACAGGTCCGACCACTTCTCCGGCGCCACGTCGTCGCCGAACCACTGGTGGGCCAGCTCGTGCATCTGGATCGGGTCCAGGTCGGACGGCCCGGGCAGCGGGGCGTTGAACACGAAGTCGGGGAACAGCGACAGCGTCTGCGTC
>DATINN010000328.1:0-16984 GCA_035474175.1 Mycobacteriales bacterium
CTACGCGGCCGCCGTCCGCCGCGTCGCCGGCGGGCTGCCGGTGGTCACCTGCGGGCGGATCGTCGAGCCCGCCGCCGCCGACGGGCTGATCGAGCGGGGCGAGGCCGACCTGGTCGGGCTCTGCCGCCCGCTGCTGGCCGACGCCGAGTGGGCCGGCAAGGCCCGGGACGGCCGCGCGGACGAGATCCGCCGCTGCATCTCCTGCAACCAGTGCTGGGGCACGATCATCATGGAGCGCCCGGTCAACTGCGTCCACAACGCCGCCACCGGCCGGGAGCGGACCTGGGGCATCGGCACGCTGACCGCGGCGCCCGACCCCAAGCGGGTCGTGGTGGTCGGCGCCGGACCCGCGGGCCTGGAGGCCGCGCGGGTGGCCGCGGCGCGCGGGCACCACGTCGTGCTGCTCGAAGCGCAGGACGCCGTGGGCGGGTCGGTCGCTCTCGCGGCCGGCATCCCCGGGCACTCGGAGATCGGGTACGTCGCGGACTTCCTGCGGGCCGCGGTCGACCGCGCCGGGGTGCAGGTCCGGACCGGCGCCGAGGCCGACGCGGACGCCGTGCTGGCCGAGTCCCCGGACGCGGTCATCGTGGCGACCGGGGCCGTCCCGCGGCGGGACGGGCTGGGCGACACCGGCGCGATCCCCGTCCACACCAGCCACGATGTCGCGTCCGGCGCCGTGGACCTGGCCGGGAAACGGGTCGTGCTCTTCGACGAGGACGGCTACTACCAGGCCGGCGAGGTCGCCGAGCTGATCGGGTCGGGCGCCGCGGCGCTGACCGTGGTCACCCGGGTCTGGGAGGTCGGGCGGGAGATCCCGGCCACCAGCCGGGTCACCACGCTGCGGGCGCTCGACGCGCTCGGCGTCACCCTCGTCCCGACGACCTGGTTCGGCGCGGTGGACGGGACGGACGTGATCCTGGAGCACTGCCTCAGCGGGCGGCTGTCGCGTGTGGACGGTGTGGACGCCATCGTCCACATCGGACTGAGCGCGCCCCGGTCAGGGCTCGGGGACGCGCTGCGGGGCCGGGTGGCGGAGCTGGCCGTGATCGGCGACGCCTACATGCCGCGCCGGATCGCCGACGCCGTGGTCGAGGGGCACCGCGCCGGCCGGGCGGTCTGAGCTCAGACGGGTCGCCAGAACGGGTCGCGGCGGGAGACAGCTGGCCGCCGGAACGGGTCGCGGCGTGCCCCGAACGGCTTGCGGCGGGCTCAGACGGCCCGCCAGAACGGGTCGCGGCGGGAGACCGTGGCCAGGACGGCCGGGTCGAACGGCTCCAGCTCGTACCCGAGGGGTTGCGGCGGGCGCGCGGTGAAACCCGACTCGGACTGGATCAGCGCCAGCACGTCGGGCTGCACGTAGTAGGCGTTGTAGGCCAGGTTCACGATGGTCGCGAACCGGCGCGGCTCGGCCGCCTCCAGCGCGCGCAGCGCCTCGACCCGGACGGTCTCGTCGCCCGCGCCGAACCCGGCCGGCAGCTCGGCGCCCAGCCAGCGCAGCGCCTGCGCGAACTCCGGCGACCAGCGCGCGTCCACGAGCACGGCGTCGGCCAGGCCCATCTGGCCCGCGGCCGGCAGGTGCCGGTTGGGCGGCAGCAGGGTGTCGAGCACCCCGGGCAGCCACGCCAGCCAGGCCGCGTCCACCTCGGGGTCGGTGGTCGCGTCGGCCGGGTCGGCGGGCAGCGCGCCCTCGCCCTCGGCCGGAGCGTTGATGCCAGCCGGTCCGGTCACCATTCAGGACGCTCCTCTCGCCGCCGCGACCGGGAGCGGGGCGCCCCGGCCGATCATGCGATCCGCGGCCCGCAGGGCGACCGCCATGATCGTCGAGGTCGGGTTGACCGCGCCGCACGTCGCGAACACGCTGCCGTCGATGACGAACAGGTTGTCGACGTCGTGGGCCCGGCAGTCCCCGTTCACGACGGAGGTCGCCGGGTCGTCGCCCATCCGGGCCGTACCGAGCAGGTGGAAGCCGGCCCCGCTGATGAGCGGGAGGGGCACCACCTCGCGCGCCCCGGCCGTCCGCATCAGCGTGGTCGCGTTGACGATGCCGTGCGCGATCGTCCGCTCGGCGACCGGCGACAGCGTGTACGTCAGCTTCGGTGCCGGGATCCCGGAGCTGTCGGTCAGCGTCGGGTGCAGCGTGACCCGGTTGTCGGGGTCGGGGAGGTCCTCGGTCGTCACCGTCACGCTGGCCGTGTGCCCGAGCCGCTGGGCCAGGACCCGGTGGTGGTCCGGCCCCCACGGCACCGGCGCCAGGTAGCCGCCGAGGGCCGTGCCGAGCGGGCCGTCGCTGCGGCAGTATTGCATCATGTAGCCGCGCGGGAAGCCCCGGCTCGGGTCGGTCTCGTAGAACTCCTGGCTGACGATCGACACCGCGAACGGGCCCTTGAAGCCTTCCAGCTCCTCGTCGAAGACGCCGGTGACCATGCCGATCGGGTGGTGCATGAGGTTGCGCCCGACCTGGTCGGAGGTGTTGGCCAGGCCGTGCGGATGGGCCGGGGAGGTCGAGTTGAGCAGCAGCCGGGCCGTGCCGATCCCGTTCGCGGCCATGACGACGACGTCGGCGGCCTGGTGCCGTTCGACGCCGTCGGCGTCGAAGTAGGCGACCCCGGTGGCCCGGCCCCGCTCGTCGACCGTGACCGTGCTGACCCGGCAGTGGGTGCGCAGCTCGGCGCCGGCCGCGATCGCCTCCGGCCAGTACGTGATGTCCGAGCTGGCGCGGGCGCCCCGGGGGCAGCCGAGGTCGCAGGGGCCGCACATGTTGCAGGCCAGCCGGTCCTGGCCGTACGGCTCGGAGTTGATCGCCGCGTCGGCCGGCCACCAGGCCCAGCCGAGCTCGTCGAACGCCTTGGCCAGGCGCTCGCCGCCACGACCGAGCGGGAGCGGGCGGGTCTGGCGCGGCCCGCGGGGAGGGTTGGCCGGATCGCCGTTGACGCCGGCCACGCCCATCATCGAGTCGTTCAGCTCGAAGTAGGGGTCCAGGTCGTCGTAGCCGATGGGCCAGTCGACGCCGACGCCGTCCAGGCTGCGTACCCGGAAGTCGGACGGGTGCAGCCGCGGGAAGTGCGCGCCCCAGTGGATCAGCGAGCCGCCGACGCCGTTGTAGAGCAGCGGGCGGATCGGGGTGTCGAGGTCGTCGATCGGGTAGTCGGCCGGCCCCCGGCGCAGGTTCGGGTTGGGATGGCGCCCGCGCTGGCGGGCCAGCTCCCAGTCCAGCGACTCCGATGCGGCCGCGGTGCGGTCGTCCCAGCCGCCCTGCTCGACGCAGACGACCCGCCAGCCGGCCGTGGCCAGCCGCCACGCGGCGGCGCCGCCCGCCGCGCCCGCTCCGACGATGACCGCGTCGACCCGATCCGTACCGGTCACTCGGCCTCCTCGGCACCGCGATTGCATACAGTGCGGCGATCATACGAGGTGGGGCGCGGTTGGAGTACCTAATGCGCAAGGATTTTGCTGGCGCTTCGGCGGCTGGACGGGACGATCGTATGCACTTGGGTCCCGTCGCGGGACCTCAGCCGGTGCGGCGGTAGCGGATGTGGGTGGTCAGCGGGGAGTGGAGCACCTCGACGGGCTCGAAGTCGAAGGACCCGACCCCGTCGAAGATGCGCTCGCCCGCGCCGAGCAGGACGGGCGCGATGTCGAGGGTGAGCTCGTCGATCACGCCGGCGGCCAGCGCCTGCCGGACGGTCGAGGCGCCGCCGGCGATGTCCACCCCGGCGTCCCCGGCGGCCGCGCGCGCCGCGGCGTAGGCAGCGTCGAAGCCGTCGGTGACGAAGTGGAACGTCGTCCCGCCCGCCATCTCGATCGGGTCGTGGCGGTGGTGGGTGAGCACGAAGACCGGCGCGTGGTACGGCGGCTCGGCGCCCCACCAGCCGGACCAGTCCTCGTCCCAGTCGCCGCGGATCGGGCCGTACATGTTGCGGCCCATGACGTACGCCCCGCGCGGGCGCATGAGCCACTCGGCCGCGGTCCTGTCGGCGTCGTTGGCCCGCGGGTCGCCGATGTGCCAGCCGTGCAGCTCCCGGCCGCGCTTGCCCAGCGGGTCGTCCCGGCTCTGGTCCGGGCCGGCGACGAAGCCGTCCAGCGAGATCGACATGTGGCAGGTGGTGTCCGACACCCTGCACCCCCAGTGGTTGCGACTTGCAATCGGCCGCCCGGACCGTAGCAGGTCCGGTTCTGGGGGTGGTGCCTGGACGGCGTCGCCGGCACGCTCGACGCCGCGGCCTGATCCCGCCGCCGCGGGCAGGGGCTGCGGTTTCCGCGGCCCCGGGCCGGAGCGGCGGTTCCCGCGGCCCCGGGCCGGAGCGGCGGTTCCCGCGGCCCGGGCCAGAGCGGCGGTTTCCGCGGCCCCCTGGCCGGAGCGGCGGTTTCCGCGGCCCCCTGGCCGGAGCGGCGGTTCGCGTCCGGGACCGGTCAGGTGGTGAGGGTGGCCTCCCACAGCATCTGGTGGAACGTGGCCGCCGGGTCCGGGGGCAGGGAGGACAGGCACCAGACCAGGTAGAGCCGGCCGTGCCGGACGCTGCTGCCGATGTAGTCGCCCGGGAACCGGCCGCCGGCCTCGGCGGCGAAGTTGAGGTCCGAGCGCGGCCCCAGCGACAGCGGCAGCCCGAAGTGCCGCCCGCCGTCGGCGGAGACGGACAGCCGCTGCTGCACGAACCGTCCACTCTGGACGGTCGTGTCCCGGGTCCCGTACGAGACGTAGACCCGACCGCGCTCGGCCGTGACGTCGACGTTCACGTGGTCGAGACCGGGGCGGGACTCCCGGTTGACCCGGACCGGCGCCGACCAGTGGCGGCCGTCACGGGACGAGGACAGCGCGACCACGGCCGGGTCGGCCGAGTCCCAGGCCACGTACAGCCGGCCGGTCACCGGGTCGGCGGTCGCCGAGGGCAGGCAGCAGCGGATGCCCTGCGGACCCTCACCGGCGTCGTGGGTGACCGCGACCTCGGAGCTCCAGTGCGCACCGCCGTCCCGGGACGTACGGGCGACGATCAGGTCGCCGGTCTCGGCGGCCGGCGCGGCGTCGGTCCGGTCGTCCTCGCCGATCCGGCTCTCCGGTCCCTCCCGGCCGCTGTCGGAGCCGAAGTTGAGGTAGGTGTCGGTGATCGTGCCGTCCGGCTGGATCATCGGCTGCGAGTTCTGCGTGAAGATGTCGGTGGCCGAGACGAAGACGGTGCGGCTCCAGTGCCGCCCGTGGTCGTCGGACCAGCGCACCGCCTGCGGCGAGCCGGTGAGGTTGCCGTCGGCGTCGGACAGGAACGGCGTCCAGAACTGGTAGAGCCGGCCGCGGTGCGGGCTGTGCGCGCCGGTGTCGGCCACCAGCCAGTTCTTGTCGTCGGACACCGCGCAGCTCGCGCTGAAGTGGGCCAGCACCGGCCGGCCGAACGTCCGGCCGCCGTCGGTGGACCGGGACACGCCGACCGCGCTCGGGCAGTCGAGGCTGATCAGCAGCGTCGACACGTACACGGTGCCGTCCGGGCCGAAGGCGACGACCGGGTCGGACACCCGGTCCCACTGGCCGCCGACGGCCTTGGTCAGGAACGGCATCGGCGCGTGGTGCCAGCTCAGCCCGCCGTCGTGGGTCCAGGCGTAGGAGATGTCGACCGCACCGCCGTCCGGGAACCGGCCGTCGTGCGCGACGGCGACCGCGATCCGCGGGTTCACCGGCGACACCGCGACGTCCGGCTCGACCAGCGTGTCCGGCTCCGAGCCGGGCTGCGGCGCGACGTCCTGGCGCGAGATCTGCCCGACCGCACGCACGACCGGGCGCGACTGCGCAGCGGCCGTGCCGGATGCCGTGCCGGCGGCCGTGCCGACGGCGGTACTGGAAGCCGTGCCGGCGGCCGCCGCCGGCGGGCCGAGGACGAGAGCCGTGGCTACTGCGAGCAGGGCCGTGCCGAGGACGGCAACCGGCCGGGGACGGGTCATGGTGACCTCCCTCGTCGATCCAGTGCCAGCCTTGCACCTTCCCGCCCCCACCCCCTACCGCCGATCGGGTGCACCAGTGGGTCAGGCGGGATCGGAGGCGGGGGGTTCGGTGGTGAGGGTGGTGAGGTCGCGGGTGCAGAAGCTGTGGTGGGCCCAGTCCTCGTTGAGGACGGTGCCGAAGCACTGGCGCACGGTCCGCCCCCGGGCGTACGGCGGCCAGCCGTCGTCCGCGGGCACCGGCGCGGGTCCGGCGAGCTGCTCGGGGGTGACCTGCTCCAGCCAGGCCTCGACCTCCGCCGCCTGCCGGTCCCGGACGGCGAGGACCTCGTCGAGGCCGGGCCGGGCGGACGGGTCGAGGCCCTGCTCGGTCTGGCGCGGCACGAACCCCGCCGCCAGGCCGAGACCCGTGAACGGCTCGCTGCGCCCGAGCACGCAGCGGCGGAACCAGGAGTCGTGCACGAAGACGAGGTGCCGCAGCGTCTCCACCGTCGACCACTCGCCGCCGACGCTGCGGTGCTCGCTGCCCGCGGGCAGGGACCGCACCCGCTCGACCGTCGCGGCCCAGCCCGCCCGCAGCTGCCGCCAGGCCTCGCGCAGGTCGGCCGGGTCGTCGGAGCGCATCAGCACCCGCACCGGCTCGCGCCGGTCGAGCTCGGCCTCGACGTAGCCGGTGACCTCGACGCCGTTGACCACCAGGTTGGTCACCAGGCCGTCGATCTCGGCGTCCTGCATGACCACGCCGATCAGCCGCGCCCGGCTCAGGTCGGACTCCCGGAACTCCGCCCCGGTCAGGTCCTCGTCCACGAACCGTCGCACCGGCACAGCCTAGTGGGCGTCGGATCGGGTACGACGTCCCCATGACCGAACCTCAGGACGACACCACCGAGGACGACCTGCGCCGGCACGCCGAGCCCGCGGTCGAGGGCGCCGACGACGGCGACCAGCCGGACCAGCCCCGCGAGCACACCGAGGACCCCGCCGAGGGCTGAGCGCCCCGCCGAGGGCGATCGCCCCCGCCGAAGGCTGAGCCCCCGGGCGTACGGCGAGGGCCGGTCGCCCGCAGGCGACCGGCCCTCCCTGTCGTGCACCGGCGTGATCAGACGCCGGCGACCTCCTTGGCGATGGCGGCGACGCGGGTCTGCGCGGCCGACGCCACGCTGCTGCGGCCCTTGTGCGCCTCCTCGTACGCGATGATCGCGCGCACGTCCTCGACCTCCGTCAGCTTCTTGATCGCGGCGACGGCGGTGGTGGTGGTGAGGTTGTCGTAGCCCTTGATCGGCAGCTCGTCGGCGCGCAGGGCACCGGCGTCGGTGCGGGTCTCGTGCACCGCGTCGGCGGCCTGGCGGTTGCCGGCCCGCCGGGCGACGCGCTCGGCCCGCTCCAGCGAGGCGTCGCGGCCGGAGACGAGCACCTCGCGGGCGCCGTCGGCGAAGCCGGCCGCCCGCTCGCCGAGGCCGGCGGCGCGCCCACCGAGGTCGGCGAAGCGCGTCCGCGCCTGCTCGACCGTGCGCTGGACGGTGTACACGGAGCGGTTGACGCCCTGGACGGCCAGCCGGTTGGGCAGGATCGCGGCCCGGGTCGCCACGTTGGCGACCCGCTGCAGCGGGGTGGCGGCCAGCGCGGCCGGGCCGCCCAGCGCCTCCTCGGCCAGCACGGTGGTCAGCCACTCGACGGTCGCGGTGTGCGCCTCGATCAGCCGCTCGGCCAGCGCGACGGTGCGCGGCAGCTCGGCCGCCTTGGCCAGCACCAGCAGGTAGCGGGAGCGGTCGAGCAGCTGGTGCTCCAGCTGCAGGTCCTGGAGCAGGGCCTCGGACAGCGGCTCGATCTGCTCCAGCGGGGTCTTGACCAGGGCGGCGATGCGGCCGACGGCGGGGGTCACGACGTCCTGGTAGCCGCCGAGCTCGCGCAGCGCCGTGCTGATCAGCCGGGCCCGCTCCTCGGCGTTCTGCCCGTTCTCGGTGAGCTCACGGCGCACGGCGTCCGTACGGGCCTGGGCCACCCGGACCTGAGCGACCTGCGCCTCGGTGTTGGTCAGCTGCAGGAGGACCCGCAGCTGAGCCTGAATCTTGCTCGTCGAAGTCTCGGTCATGTCCCCCACTGTGCCGAGGGATCCCCGCGCTTGCAACAGCAAGCGGCCAGCAAGCGCCATGTTCCGCATCACAGCTGCTCCGCGGCGCGGCACAATCCGTGCGCGACGGGAGGCGATGCGGATGTCGGGCGGTGCGGGGATCCGGGACGCGCAGCGGGCCGCGTGGGCCGCGCTGTCGGCGGGCTGGGAGAAGTGGGACGCGGTCATCATGGACCAGCTGCGCCCGGTCGGCGCCGCGATCGTCGAGAGCCTCGGCATCACCGAGCAGCAGCGGCACCTCGACATCGCCGCCGGCACCGGCGAGCCCGGCCTGACCGTGGCCCGGCTGGCGCCGCGCGGGCACGTCGTGCTCACCGACCTCGCACCCGAGATGCTCGACGTCGCGACCCGCCGCGCCGCCGCGCAGGGGATCACCAACGTCGAGACCCGGGTCTGCAGCGCCGACGACCTGCCCTTCGCCGACGCCGGCGTCGACAGCGTGTCGGTGCGGTTCGGCTACATGTTCTTCCCCGACGGCGCCGCGGCGACCGCGGAGTTCGCCCGGGTGCTGCGGCCCGGCGGCCGGCTGTGCTCCTCGGTGTGGGTCCACCCCGACCGGAACCCGTGGACGTCGATCGTCATGCAAGCCATCGCCGCGGAGACGCCGCTGCCGCCACCGGACCCGGACGCGCCGACCATGTTCCGGTACGCCGCGCCCGGCCAGGTCAGCTCCCTGTACGCGGCCGCCGGCCTGCGCGACGTCACCGAGTGGGACGTCGGCGTCGAGCTGGTGACGGCGTCGCCCGAGCAGTACTGGGAGATGATGAGCGAGCACGTCTCGCTCGCGGTCGCCGCCCTCGGTCGAGTCGACGCACCCGCCCGGGACCGCATCGCCGGCGCGGTGATCGCCGCCGCCGCCGGCTACGAGCGGGACGGCGCGGTCCGGATCCCGGGCGTCGCCCGCTGCATCGCCGGCACGGCGTAGACCGCGAGCGCCCGAAGAAGTTCGGGAGAGTGTGTCGGATCCGGGTCGGGGCGTTCGTTGGACTGGTGAGCCCGCACCGGGCGTACCGACGCACAGGAGGATCCGACATGCAGTACCTGCTCTCCGTCATCGACGACGGCACCAGCGTCAACACCCCGGCCGAGGAGGCCGCCATCGACGCCTTCAACGACGAGCTGCGGGCCGCGGGCCAGTGGGTCTTCGCCGGCGGGCTCGCGGGCCCGGACATGGCGACCGTCGTGGACAACCGCGGCGGCGGGGCGATGGTCACCGACGGGCCCTTCGTGGAGTCGAAGGAGCACGTCATCGGGTTCTGGATCGCCGAGGCCCCCGACCTCGACGTGGCGCTCCGGCTCGCCGCCGGCGGGTCCAAGGCCTGCAACCGCAAGGTGGAGGTACGGCCGTTCCTGTGAGCGTGGGCGACGCGATCACCCGGGCCCACCGCGAGGAGTGGGCGCGGGTGGTCGCCGCCCTGGCCCGGCGCTTCGGCGACCTCGACGTCGCCGAGGAGGCGGCGGCGGAGGCGTTCGCGACGGCGGTCGAGCGGTGGCCGGCCGACGGCGTGCCGCCCAACCCGGGCGCCTGGCTGACGACCACCGCCACCCGCAAGGCCATCGACCGGATCCGGCGCGAGAGCAGGCGCGACGGCAAGGAGCGGGAGGCGCAGACGATGTACGACGACCCGCCCGCGCCGCCGAGCGTCATCGACGACGAGCGGCTCCGGCTGCTCTTCACCTGCTGCCACCCGGCGCTGGCGATGGAGGCCCGGGTGGCGCTGACGCTGCGCCTGGTCGGCGGTCTCACGGTGGCCGAGATCGCCCGGGCCTTCCTGGTGCAGGAGGCGGCGATGGGGCGGCGGATCACCCGGGCCAAGGCCAAGATCGCGGCGACCCGCATCCCGTACCGGGTGCCGTCGGCCGAGGAGCTGCCGGGCCGGGTGTCCGGCCTGCTCGCCGTCCTCTACCTCGTGTTCAACGAGGGCTACCTGGCGACCGGTCCCGGCACCGATCCCGTCCGCCCGGACCTCACGGCCGAGGCGATCCGGCTGGCCCGGCTGGTCCGGGTCCTGCTGCCGGCCGACGGCGAGGTCGCCGGGCTGCTGGCGCTGATGCTGCTCACCGACGCCCGCCGCACCGCCCGCGTCTCCGCCACCGGCGACCTCGTCCCCCTCGACGAGCAGGACCGCCGCAGCTGGGACCCGGACCTGATCGCCGAGGGCCACCGGCTGGTGCGCGAGCGCCTGAGCGCCGGCGTGGCGCCGGGTCGCTACCAGTTGCTGGCGGCGATCAACGCCGTGCACACCTCGGCCCGCGACGCCCGCGACACCGACTGGTCGCAGGTCGTCGCGCTCTACGACCAGCTCGTACGCCTCGATCCGTCGCCGATCGTCGCCCTCAACCGGGCCGTCGCGGTGGCCGAGCTCGACGGGCCGGAGGTGGCGCTGGCGACCGTGGACCGGCTCGCGGACCGGCTGGCGGGCTACCGCGCGTTCCACGCGGTCCGGGCCGACCTGCTGCGCCGGCTGGACCGTAGCCCGGAGGCGGCGGCCGCGTACGACCGGGCGATCGGGCTGGCCGGCAACACCGCCGAGACCGCCTACCTGATGCGCCGCCGCGCCGACCTGACCGGCTGAGCAGGCACCCGCATCCAGCCGGGGCCGCCTCAGCGGGGGGTGCGGCCGGGGCCGGGGAGGCCGGCGTAGGACTGGGCGAGGGTGAGCCAGGCGGCGGCGACCGCGCCGGTGGTGGTGAGGGTGGTGTCGGCCAGGTGGCGGCGCTGGGTGACCAGGAGGCAGAAGTCCAGCGCGCTGCCGCGCACGGACTGGCCGTCCGCGTCCGAGCCCCAGGTCCACAGTGCACCGTCGGGTGCGGACAGTGCGACGTGGACGTCCTCCGGCGGGACCGGCAGGCCGCGCAGGCGGAAGCTGTGCCCGCGGGTCGCCACGCCGAGGTGGCAGACGTGCCGCAGCCGCGCGGTCGGCTCGCGGGTCACGCCGAGCGCGTCGGCGATGTCCTGACCGTGGGCCCAGGTCTCCATCAGCCGCGCGGTCACCGAGGAGGTCAGGCTCATCGTCGTGCCGTACCAGGGCAGGCGCAGGCCGCCGTCGTGGGCCGCCGCGACGGAGAGGAAGGCCGACCGGGCCGCGCGGAACCAGTCCAGCGTCGCCGCGTGCGGCATGCCGCGCTGGCGGGAGACCAGCACGTCCGGGAAGTCGCCGGTCAGCCCGGCCATGCCGGCATTGAACTCGGCCGGGTCGGTCACCGCCAGCGCCGCCGACTCGTCGAACCAGGCCAGGTGGTTGACCTGGTCCTGCACCGACCAGCCCGCCGCCGGGGTCGCCCGGGCCCAGTCCGCCGAGGTCAGCGGTGCGATCAGGGCCAGCAGGGAGGAGCTCTCGTCGCGCAGATCGGCGACGACCTGCTCGTGTCGTGATGCCATCGGCCCTCCGCGACGAGAGAGTAGGCCGTGCCTCCACTGCGCCGGCCCGCGGCCCTCGACCTCCTGGCCGGGGCGCTGCTTCTCGCCGGCGTGCTGCTGGTGGCGACCGGGGCGCTGCCGTCCGCGGACGCCGAGGCCATGCTGGACCGGGCCCTGCCGCTGCTGGTGTTCCTGGCCGGGGTGGTGGTGCTGGCCGAGCTGCTGGCCGCGGCCGAGGTCTTCGACGTGGTCGCGACCCGGATGGCGATCGCGGCCGGCGGGTCGTACCCGCGCCTGTTCGGGTTGTGCGTCCTGCTGGCCTCGGTGACGACCGCGTTCCTCAACCTCGACACCACGGCGGTGCTGCTGACCCCGGTGATGGTGGCGGTGGCCGGCCGGTCCGGGGCGGGCAAGCTGCCGCTGGCCATGACGACGGTGTGGTTCGCGAACCTGGCCAGCCTGCTGCTGCCGGTCTCCAACCTCACCAACCTGCTCGCGGCCGACCGGATCGGCCTGCCGGCGCGGGCGTTCGCGAGCCGGATGTGGCTGCCGCAGCTGGCCGCGATCGCGGTCGGCGCGGCCTGCCTGTGGTTCTTCCACTGGCGCGGCCAGGACCGCTACCACCCGCCGGAGCCGGTACGCCCCGGCGACCGGGTCCTGTTCGGACTGGCCGCGGTCGACGCGGCGGCGTTCGCGGCCGCGGTGGTGGCCGGGGTGCCGCTGCCGGCCGCCGCGGTCGCGGCCGCGGTCGTCATCGTCGTCGCGTACGCGGTGCGCCGGCGGGACCGGCTGACCGTGCGGCTGGTGCCGCTGCGCCTGCTGGTCCTGGTGATCGGGCTGTTCCTGGTGCTGGGCGCGGCCGACCGCACCGGCTTCGGCGACTTCCTGCGCAGCCTGGTCGGCGACGGCATCTGGCGCACGGCCGGGACCGGCGCCGTGCTCGCCAACCTGGTCAACAACCTGCCCGCGTACGTCGCGGTCGAGGCGGCGGTCCCGGCCGGGCACGCCGACCAGCTGCTGGCCCTGCTCATCGGTGTCAACGTCGGCCCGCTGGTGCTGCCGTGGGGCTCGCTGGCGACGGTGATCTGGTTCGAGCGGGTGCGGGCGGCGGGCGTGACCGTCGACCTGCGCCGCTTCGTGCTGACCGGCCTGGCGACCGCGCTTCTGACGATCGCCGCCGCGGTCAGCGTCCTGGCTCTGACCGGAGGCCAGGGAGGTTGACCACGATCGCCTCCTGGGTGGTCCGGGCGATGACCACCACCGCGTCCTCGGTGGCGGACGGGTTCTCCTCCCGGTGCGGCGTGAACGGCGGCACGTACACGTAGTCGCCCGGGTCGGTCCGGACCCGCCGCTCCTCCTCCCCGTCCAGGAAGACGAACTCCGGGTGCCCGGACACGACGTAGATCGCGGTCTCGGACTCGCCGTGGTGGTGGTCGGCCGAGCGGGCGGCGGCCCGGACCGTGGTCCGCCCCATCCAGAGCCGGTCCGAGCCGACCGTCGCGCCGGAGATCGCCTCCTCCCGCAGCATCCCGGAGCTCTGGGCCGTGTCGCCGGACAGCGACCCGCCATCGATGTGCCGCAGCGTCATGCCCCCAGCCTGGCAGAGCTGGTTCACTGCCCGCCATGGAGACAGCGCCCGCCTCGACGCGGTCCGTCCTCGCCTCCGCGGCCGGGATCGCGGCCGCCGTGGTGACCGGCCTGCTGGGGGACTGGACGTACGCGCCCGCGGTCGGCTTCGACCTCGCCGGCGCCCTGTTCCTCGGCGCGACCTGGCTGTCGATCGGCCGGATGGACGCGGCGGCGACCGCGGCCCACGCCACCCGGGAGGACCCGACCCGCCGGATGACCCGGCTGATCATCCTGGCCGCGGCCGTGGCCAGCCTGGCCGGGGTGGGCACGCTGCTGCTCGGCACCACCGACGGCGCCAACCGGGCCGGCGCGGCCGTGCTCGGGCTGGGCAGCGTCGCGATCGCCTGGCTGGTCGTGCACAGCCTCTTCACGCTGCACTACGCCGAGCTCTACTACGGTCCGGGCGGCGGTGACCCGGCCCGGCCCGCCGGCGGCAGCGGCGGCGGCATCGACTTCGGCCTCGACACCCCGGCGCGGTACGCCGACTTCGCGTACCTCGCCTTCACCATCGGCATGACGTACCAGCTCTCGGACACGCCACTCACGACCCGGGAGCTGCGGATGTCGGTGCTGCGGCACGCGCTGCTGTCGTACCTGTTCGGCGTGCTGATCCTCGGTGCCAGCGTGAACCTGGTCGTCAGCCTGGCCAGTTGACGCAAGCGCTTGCGGTCAGCGGGCCCGCTTCAGCTCCGCGAACTGCGGGACCGCGGACAGCAGCGTCATCGCCTCGTACAGCCTGGCCGAGCCCGCGCCGGTGGGCGGCTCGGTGACGATGGGGCCGAAGTAGCCGGGGCCGTCGCCGAAGGCGATGACGGGGCTGCCGGCCTCGTCGCCGACCCGGCGCTGGCCCTCGGCGTGGCTGGCCTCGACCTCGGCGTCGAGGCTCTCGTCGTCGTAGGAGTCCATGAGGTCGGCCGGCAGGCCGGCGTCGGCCACCGCGGCCGCCACCATGTCCCGCGAGATCGACTCGCCGCCCTGCTCGTGCAGGCGGGTGCCGAGCGCGGTGTAGAGCGCGTCGATGTGGTCCGGTCCGGCCGCGGCCAGCACCCGGGAGGCCAGCCTCGACAGCCGCATGCCCTCGACGTACTGCTCGGGGACGTCCTTGTCGGCGTTGAGCACGGCCAGGCTCATCAGCCGCCACCGGACCTGCTCGCCGCGCTCGGCCGCGGCGTCGCGCAGCCACCGGCTGGTGCTCCAGGTGAACGGACAGGACGGATCGAACCAGAACGTGACGGTCATGCTCGGATCCTGCCCGGAAATCGCCCGAGGGATCGCGGTCCGGCTCACCAGGCGGCCGGCCCCGCCCGCAGATCCGGCGTTCGGGGCGGGAGCGGATCGGGTAACTGGTGGTCCGTGACCGACACCAGCCGCTACGCCGACAGCTTCCGCCTCCTCGACGCCGACGGGGACGGCCGGGTCTCCGCCACCGAGCTGATCCAGATGATGCGCACCCTGGGCGAGAACATCACCGAGGAGGCCGCCACGAAGGCCGTCGACATCATGGACTCCGACGGCGACGGCTTCGTGTCCCTGGAGGAGTTCTCCACCTTCCAGTGGGCCCACGACGCGTAGGTTCTGCCGGTACGGGCTATGACAGTCGTCATAGTCAGCCCTATGCTGACCGGCATCCGTCGGTGAGGGGGCAGGCATGGTCGTGGGGTTCCTCGGGCTGGGTCTCATGGGCGAGCCGATGGCGCGCCGGCTGGTCGGCGCGGGCACGCCGCTGGTCGTGTGGAACCGCAGCCCGGCCAAGGCGGCCGCGCTGGGCGCGGCCGGGGCGGAGGTGGCGACCGAGGTCGACGAGGTCTTCGCCCGGGCGCCGATCGTGCTGGTCATGCTCGCCGGCGCGGAGGCGATCGACGCCACCCTCGGCCGGGGCACGCCGCGCTTCGCCGCCCTGGTCGCCGGGCACACGCTCGTGCACATGGGCACGACCGCGCCGGCGTACTCGCGCGGTGTGGAGGCGGACGTCCGCGCGGCCGGGGGCCGGTACGTCGAGGCGCCGGTGTCCGGCTCTCGCGGTCCGGCCGCCACCGGGGACCTGGTCGCCATGCTCGCCGGCGACCCGGTGGCGGTCGGGACGGTCCGCCCGCTGCTCGGGCCGGTGTGCCGGGCGGCGTTCGACTGCGGTCCGGTGCCGAACGCGCTGGTCACCAAGCTCGCGGTCAACCTCTTCCTCATCACGATGGTGACCGGGCTGGCCGAGGCGACCCACTTCGCCGAGCAGCACGGGTTGGACCTCGACCGGTTCCGCGGGGTGCTCGACGCCGGGCCGATGGCCAGCAGCGTGTCCCGGGCCAAGCTGGAGATGGTGCTGCAGGGCGACCTCGCCCCGCGGGCCGCGGTCGCCGACGTGCTGATGAACAACCGGCTCGTCGCCGCGGCGGCCCGGGAGGCCGGCGTGGCGTCGCCGCTGCTCGACGCCTGCCACGCGCTGTACGCCGAGACCGTCGCGGCCGGCCACGGCGGGGCGGACATGATCGCCGTCCTGCGGGCACTGGAGGCCCGGACCCGCGACCTCGCCGCCGCCCCCGGCTGAGCGCCGGGGCGGCGGTCAGGTGGGGGCGGGGGTGAGCAGGGGGCCGAGCTCGGTGACGACCGTGGTCAGGGGGCGCACGTCGCGGCGGATCCGGGCCAGCTGGATCGCGCCCTCCAGCGTGCTGAGCAGCAGCGTGGCCAGCGCGCGGGCGCGGTCCGGCGGGAACCCCTGCCGGCGCAGCTCGGCCACCACCGCGTCCTCCCACCGGTCGAGCCCCGCCCGCAGCGAGTCGGTCAGGGCCGAGTCCTCGGCGGCGACGTCGCCCGCCGCCGCCATGACCGGGCAGCCGCGGGCGAACCCGCGGGTGGAGAACTCGCGCTCCCACGGCGCGACCAGGTGCGCGAGCAGGCCGGCCGGAGTGGGCGCTTTGGTCGTCGCCGCGTACCCGGCCACGTGCTCGGCCGCGAACCCGCCGGCCCACCGCAGCGCCTCGCCGACCAGCTGGTCCTTGCCGCCGGGGAAGTAGTGCTGGAAGGAGCCGCGGGGCGCCGCCGCCCGGGTCACGACCTCCCGCACGCCGGTGCCGGTCACCCCGCGCTCGCGCACCAGCTGGGCGGCGCTGTAGACCATCCGGTCCCGGGGAGCCGGTCCGTCCTTCGCCATCCGCGCCCCCGTCTCATGACGACCGTCATGGAAGCGTACCCGTCGAGGAAGGACGGCCCGCGTGGCGCGCGTCCGGGCGGCGATGCAGCCGGTAGCGTCGAACGGGTGTTCGAGCTGAACGAGGAGCAACGGGCCGCGGTCGAGCACGACGGCGGTCCGCTGCTGGTGCTCGCCGGCGCCGGGACCGGCAAGACGACCACGCTGACCGCCCGGGTGTCCCGGCTGCTGGAGCGGGGCGTGCCGGCCCACCGGGTGCTGCTGCTG
Organism: Mycobacteriales bacterium; assembly: GCA_035474175.1. GTDB lineage: Bacteria > Actinomycetota > Actinomycetes > Mycobacteriales > CADCTP01 > CADCTP01. The sequence goes on from DATINN010000328.1 coordinate 16,450, forward strand.
ACCTTCACCCGCCGGGCGGCGGGCGAGATGCTGTCCCGGGCCGCGTCGGATCGCCGGCAGAAGCCGTGGGGCGGCACGTTCCACTCCGTCGCGCACCGGATCATCGCCGCCAACGCGACCGCGCTCGGCCTGCCCGGCGACTTCGCCGTGATCGACCCGGCCGACGCCGCCGACCTGATCGACCTGGTCCGGGAGGAGCAGGGGCTGGCCCGGGCCGGCCGCCGCACTCCGCGCAAGGGCCTGCTCCTCGACCTCTACTCGCGCGCGGTCAACACCGGCCGGCCGCTGTCGGAGACCGTGGCCGAGACCGCGCCGTGGGCCGCCGACCTGGTCGAGCCGATCGCCGGCGTGATCAAGGCGTACGTGGCCCGCAAGCGGTCCCGGGCCCTGCTCGACTTCGACGACCTGCTGCTCTACTGGCGGGCCGCCGTCCGCGACGACGTGCTGTCCCGGCGGCTGGCCGGGTTGTTCGACGCCGTCCTGGTGGACGAATACCAGGACGTCAACCAGCTGCAGGTGGACATCGTCGCCGGGC
>DATINN010000329.1:0-1710 GCA_035474175.1 Mycobacteriales bacterium
TTCGCCGCGTACGAGCGCCGGATGCGCCCGTTCGTCGAGGCCAACCAGGAGATCGGCCGGCTGCACGTGCGCAGCCTCGAGGTCCCCGACCCGGCGGCCGAGCCGGCCGCGGAGCCCGAGTGGGACATGGGGCTGATCGACCGCGCGATCAACGGCGTCGAGCTGCCCGACTACGCCGGCGTGCCGGACTCCGCGACCCCGGCCCCGACCCCGGCCGCGCCATCGGCCGGGCCACCGCCATCGACCACGGCCGCCCAGGGCTGAACCCGGTCGGGGTGGACCCCGGGGGCCCGGTCAGAGCCAGCCGAAGGTGGTGGCGGTGGGGCCTTCGGGGGCGTATTCGAGGCTGACCGCGCCGGCGTAGCCGGCGGCGTCCAGGGCGGTCAGCCAGGTCCGGATCGGGAGGGTGCCGGTGCCGGGCTGGTGGCGGCCCGGGGCGTCGGCGACCTGGACGTGGGCGATGCGGTCGGTGGAGCTGGCGATCACCGCCTCCACGTCGTCGCCGTTGACGGCGAGGTGGTAGAGGTCGGCCAGCAGCCCGAGGTTGTCCAGGCCGCACCGGTCCAGGACCGCGATCACGTCGGCGGCCGTCCGCAGCGGGTAAGCCGGAGCACCGCTGAGCGGCTCCAGCAGGACGGTGGCGTCGAGAGCCGCGACCGCGCCGGCCGCGTGGGCGAGGTTGTCGGCGGCCAGCGCGTCCTGCTCGCCCGGATCGGCGCCCGGCAACCGGTTGCCGTACAGGGCGTTGAAGACGCGGACGCCGAGTTGCCGGCCGATCGCGACGGCGACCTCGACGCCGGCCCGGAACTCCTCGGCCCGCCCGGGCCAGGACACCAGCCCGCGCTCATCGCGGGCCAGCTCCCCGGCCGGCAGGTTGAGGGACACCAGCTGGACGCCCGCGTCCCGGACCGCGGCCACGAAGTCGGCCACGGCGGCGTCCGGCGGCACCGTCCCGGCGAACGGCCACCAGAACTCGATCCCGTCGAAGCCGGCCGCCCGGGCCGCCGCCGGGCGCTCCAGCAGCGGCAGCTCGGTGAACAGGATCGAGCAGTTCACCAGGTAGAACACCCGCCGGACGGTACGCCGGGCGGCCCCGGCCGGGCGAGCGCCGGGGTCGGCGGAGCCGCGCCCGGGCCGGGGGCGGATACTGGGGGTGATGACGGCGACCATCCTGGACGGCAAGGCCACCCTGGCCGCGATCAAGGCCGAGCTGCGGGAGCGGGTCGAGCGCCTGCGCGCGGCCGGGATCGTGCCCGGCCTCGGCACCGTGCTGGTCGGCGACGACCCCGGCAGCCGCTGGTACGTCAACGCCAAGCACAAGGACTGCGCCGAGATCGGCGTCACCTCGATCCGCCGCGAGCTGCCCGCCAGCGCGACCCAGGACGAGGTGCACGCGGTCGTCGACGAGCTCAACGCCGACCCGGAGTGCACCGCGTTCCTGGTGCAGCAGCCGACCGGGCTGGACGAGTTCGCGATCCTGTCCCGGGTCGACCCGGCCAAGGATGTCGACGGGCTGCACCCGTTCAACCTGGGCAGCCTGGTGCTGGGCGAGCCGGCACCAGTGCCGTGCACCCCGGCCGGCGTGATCGAGCTGCTGCGCCGCTACGACGTGCCGATCGCCGGCGCCGAGGTGGTCGTGATCGGCCGCGGCATCACCGTCGGCCGCCCGCTCGGGCTGATGCTGAGCCGCCGGTCGGAGAACGCGACCGT
>DATINN010000330.1:0-7609 GCA_035474175.1 Mycobacteriales bacterium
CGCACACCGCCCCGCAGCGCTGACCCCAGAAGCCCGGCGCGCCGGTCCCTGCGGCGCCGGTCCTGCGGCGCGCCGGTCGACCCGCTGCCCCCCGCGCGATCCCTGCTCGGCCGCCCCGGTCCGGTCGGTGACGTCATGCCGGCCGGGCCCGGCGGTGTACCTCCGGGGTGCATCCACGTCGGGACCGGCTGCCGGAGCCGGGAATCCGGCTGTCCTCCTCCGCTGCGGCTTCCGGCTGAAGGGAGGCGACATGCCGTTCTCAGTGCGCCGGGTGCAGGGCGACGGGATCACGACGGTCGAGGTCGACGGTGAGGTGGACATCGACACGGCGCCGCGGCTGCGCTCGGCGCTGGAGGCGGCGATCCGGTCCGGCCTGCCGATCGTGATCGACCTCGGCGGCGTGACCTTCATGGACTCGGCCGGCTTCGGCGTGCTCGTCTCCACCCACCTGCAGGCCCGGCGGGTCGGCACGTCGATGCTGCTGCGCGCGGTGTCCGGCCGGATCCGCGACCTGCTCGGCGTGCTCGGCCTGGACACCGTCCTGGCGATCGAGCCCGAGCCGGCGCCCCCGACCTCGGCCGAGCGGCGCTAGGCCGGGTCGTCGCCGGAGCCGCGGGCCGACTCCAGGAACCCCCGCCGGGCCATGTCGGAGGACGCCAGCACCTCGACCAGGAACGCCGCCGCGGCCTCGGCGATCTCCAGCCGCTCGGCCGCCCCGGCCGCCGCCCGGACCAGGTCGAGCGTCACCGAGTTGTGCAGCTGCACCAGCTCCAGCAGGCCGACGTGCCCGAGCATGGCCGCCCGCCCCAGCTCGTACGCCGAGGCCAGCTGCGTCTCCCCCCGTACGGACAGGAAGCCGACCAGGGCCGAGCGGTAGTCCAGCCGCAGCCGGTCCAGCGGGTCGCTCACCGCGGCCGCCCCGGCCGCGCGGCACCGCCGGCCCGGGCGCCGGTCCGGGAGCCGGTCCGGGAGCCGGTCCGGGAGCCCAGGTAGGCCAGCCCCTCCTCGAGGTCCAGCGCGGTCGGCAGGTCGAGGTCGAGCCCGAGCCGGACCATGCTCATGGCCAGCTCCGGGGCGATGCCGACGATGACGGTCTCGGCCCCCCGCAGCCGGCTCATCCGGGCGATGTCGCGCAGGGTCCGGGAGCCGAACGAGTCGAGCACGTCCAGCGCCGCGACGTCGATGATCACGCCGCGGGAGCGCTGGGTGCCGATGCGTTCGATGAGGTCGTGCTGGAACCGGAGCAGCTGCCCGTCGTCCAGCGCGGTGTGGATGGACGCGATGAGGTAGGAGCCCTGCGTCAGGATCGACACCCGCAGCGGCTCCGACGGCACGTCCCGGTCAGGCATCGTCCGCGGACGTCCTCGTCACCGTGAAGCCCAGCAGGCGCTCGGCCTCCTCGATGCCACCCTGCAGGTCGCCCACGGGGTTCATCTTGGTCAGGTCGACGCCGATCCGGACCAGCGTCTGGGCGATCTCGGGGGACAGCCCGGTGATGATCACCCCGGCGCCCATCAGCCGGGACGCGTCCACCGTCTGGACCAGGTGGTTGGCCACCTCGGCGTCGAGGTCCGGCACGCCGGTGATGTCGATGACGACGACCTTGGCCCGGTGCCGCCGGATCCCGCCCAGCAGCTGCTCGGTCAGCTGGTCGGCGCGCTGGTCGTCCAGGACGCCGATGATCGGCAGGATCAGCAGCCGCTCCCGTACCTGCAGCACCGGCGTGGACAGCTCCCGCAGCGCGTCCGCCTGCTGGCGGATGATCCGTTCCCGTTCCTGCACGAAGCTGACGGCGACCGTGTTCGCGATCCGGTTCGCCGCCGGCTCGTACGCGTCCAGCACGCGGTTGAGCAGGCCGAAGTCGTTGTGGTACTTCTCGAACAGGGACCGGGCGAGCACGTCCCGCAGCAGCAGGACGATGCCGACGACCTCGTCGGTCTCCACCCCGCGCGGCACGATCCGCTCGGACAGGTCCCGGGCGTAGTCCTGCAGGGCCTCCACGCTGCCGGTCTCGAGCACCCCGACGTAGTTGTCGTACACCGAGGTGGCCTCGGAGAAGACCTCCTGCGGGGTCATCGCGGTCAGCAGGTTGGCGTCGGTGATCCGGTTGGCCCACTCCCGGCGCAGCTGGGTGCGGTTGTCCCGCAGGTGCGCGACCAGCTCGGGCAGGAGCAGCTCCTCCCTGCGCGCGCGCTCGGCGTCGGCGTCCTGGTCCTGTGTCGTCGAGGTCATCGCCCCGTCCTCCTGGTCCGTCATCCCGTCCTCAGCCACTTGGTGATCGTCACGGTCGTCCCCCGCCCCACCTCGGACACGATCTCGAACTCGTCCGCCAGCCGGCGCGACCCGGGCAACCCGAGGCCGAGACCGCCCCGGTATGTGCTGTAACCGTCCTGCAGGGCCCGGCTTACGTCCGGGATCCCCGGCCCCACGTCCCGGGCGACGATCATGACGCCTTTGCGGCCGGCCTGCTCGACCGGGCCGACCACGATCTCGCCGCGCTCGGCGTACTGGACGATGTTGCGGGCCAGCTCCGAGATCACGGTCGCGACCAGCGTCGCGTCCGTGCGGGAGAACCCGACCGCGGCGGCGACCTCGCGCCCCTTCTGCCGGGCGGTCACCACGTCGGCGTCGCGGGTGACCCGGACCCGGGAGTCGGAGTCGCCGCCGCCCCGGCCGTCGAGCAGGGCCGGGCTCAGCTCCGCGCAGAAGTCGCACTCCAGCAGGTGGCCGCCGACGTCGAGCTGCTGCTGCCGGCGCCGCTCGCCCCCGGACAGCGCCAGCAGCACCGGCCGGCAGCGGTCGGTCGGGGGCTCGTCCGCCTGCGCCAGCAGGACCTCGACCCGCAGCTTGGCCCGGCTGCGGCTGAGCTGGGCCGCGATCGCCCCCGGGGTCGACCCGGCGCCGGCGGCCAGGGTGGCCGTGTCGGTGCCCTCGACCTCGTGCGCGACCAGCAGCTCCTGCTCCTTGCGGGGCAGCCGCTGCAGCGCCTCGCCCACGATCGACCGGCGCTCCTCGCGCAGCAGCCCGTCCTCCGGCGGGGGCTCCGGGCTCAGGTCCACGACCAGGTGCGCCTTGCGCCGGTCCCGGTCCGCGGCCTGCACGTGGGACGCGATGAGGTTGCGGGCGGTCACGATCGCGTACGGCACCAGCGCGTCGGGCTCGATCCGGGTCCGCGCGACCATCATCCGGGCCAGCGTCTCCTGCACCAGGTCGTCGACGAGGTGGCGGTCCCGGATCCGGGCCGCCACGACGCGGCGCACGACCGGCAGCAGCTCCAGGAGCGGGTCCACCCCGGCCTCCGGAACAGCGCCGACCTCGCTCACACCGCCTCCAGAGTCCGGCCCATCCCTACCCCCACCCCGCTGGGCGCAAATACCCGCAGCCGGTCCCGAACACGGGAGTGCGCCGGTGCCGACTCGTGACGCGGTCGGCGTGATGCCGGGCGCGCGACCGGGTTCCCGTCGTGACGGTCCGCCCCGGCCCTACATCCCCCCAGGAGCTCCGGGGCGGACCGTCCCCGCCGGACCACCGCGCTGACCTGCGCCACGTCATCCCGGCGACCCGGCCCGCTGACTGGAACAGCGGCCACACCGACGCCGGCCGGCAGACCTCCAGGAGGAGCAGGCATGACACCCGACGGCCCGCCCAGCCCGGTGGTCACCTCCCTGCTCCGCCGCTCGTACGACCTGCTGCTGGCCGGCGTGAGCCCGGACAGCATCGCCGGCACCTGGAACGCCGCCGCGCTGCCGGCCGACCCCGACGGGACCCCCGCGGCGATCGGAATCCGGGGGCTGTGGACCGGGGACCGGGTCCGGGCCGTCCTGGCCGACCCGGCCCGCCGGGTCGTCGACCAGCCGACCTGGCACCGCGCGGGCGAGCTGCTCGCGGCGCCGCCCCGGCGCACGCCCGAGGAGCCCGACCGGGCGCTGCTGACCGCGATCGCCGACTGCGGGCTGTGCGGCCGGCCGGTGTCGGCGGCCGTCGTCTCCCCCGGCCGGACCGCGTACCGCTGCGACGACGGCGGCGGCCGCGTCCACCTCGCCCGCAGCGCCGCCCCGATCGACGCCCGGGTCCGGCTGGAGGTGCTGGGCCGGCCCGGCGCCGCCGACCTGCTCACCGACCCGGGCAACCCCGACCTGTACGCGCTGGACGCCCACTCCGCCGGCCTCCGCACCCGCCTCGCCGGCACCGCGACCGCCGCCGCCGACACCGCCGCCGACACCGCCGCCGACACCGCCGCCGAGCTGGCGGCCGTGGAGGCGCGGATGGCCGACCACGCGGCCCGGGACGTCCCGACCTCGATCACCGGGGCCGACCCGCTCCAGGAGGCCTGGGACCGGCTGGCCGTGTGCCGCCAGCGCGGCGTCCTGCTCGCGCTGGCCGACGGCGTCGAGCTGCACCCGAGCCCGCCGGGCCGCCACGCCGGCGACGGCGACGCCCTGGGCCGGTCCGTGCTGATCAGCTGGCGGTCGCCACACCCGCGGACCTGACGCGTGACCCGGTTGCCAGCCGGATCCGTTCCGGCCGGCCGTACTGCCGCGACCGCGCGGGCCGTACGTTCAGGGTGATACCGCTCCCCGAGGAGGACCCTGCCCATGACCGACACCAGCGCCCCCACCGTCGCCCTCGTGCACGGCGCGTTCGCCGACAGCTCCGGGTGGAACGACGTGGTCCGGCAGCTCCGGGCCGCCGGGGTCAAGGTCGTGGCCGTCCCCAACCCGCTGCGGGGCATCGCCAACGACTCCGCGTACGTGGCGAGCGCGTTCCGGCAGATCCCCGGTCGCGTCCTCGCGGTCGGCCACTCCTACGGCGGCGCGATCATCAGCAACGCCGCGACCCAGGTCGACAACGTCGTCGGGCTCGTCTACGTCGCCGCCTTCGCCCCGGACGAGGGCGAGGCCCTGCAGGACATCGAGGCCGACTCGAAGGACAGCGTGCTCAACAGCGCGCTGCTCCAGCTGGACTACCCGACCGGGAGCGACTCCGGCACCGCGGTCGAGTTCGCGATCGACCCGGCCAAGTTCCACGCCGCCTTCGCCGCCGACGTGCCCGAGGAGGAGGCCGCCGTCATGGCCGCCACCCAGCGCCCGGTCTCCGCCTTCGGCTTCAGCGAGCCGAACGGGACGCCGGCCTGGAAGACCCTGCCGTCCTGGGCCGTGGTCGCCACCGGCGACAAGGCCGCCGGCAGCGACGTGGTGCGCCGGATGGCCGAGCGGGCCGGCGCGACCATCACCGAGGTCGAGGCCTCCCACGTCGTCATGGTCAGCCAGCCGCAGGCCGTGACCGACGTGATCCGGCGCGCGCTCGAGTCGCTGGCCTGAGCGCCACCGTGACCGAGCGGGACGAGCTGACCGGACGGCTGAAGCGCACCGAGATCCAGCACAGCGCCTCCTCCATCCCGGGGCGCGACATCGTGCAGGTGCTCACCGAGATCCCGGCCGGCGTCGAGTCCGGCTGGCACACGCACCCGGGCGAGGAGGTCGGCTTCATCGTCGCCGGCACCGTGCGGATGATGATCGAGGGCCGGGCGACCCTCACGCTGGAGGCCGGCGACGGCTTCCTCATCCCGCCCCGCACGCCCCACAACGCCCTCGACGTCGGCCCCGGGACGGGCCGGATGCTCTCGACCTACCTGGTGGAGACGGGCGAGCCCGTCTCCACCCTCCTGGACCACCCGCCCGCCTAGGGCCGGGCGTCACCAGACGCGGACGCGGCTCGGGCCGGGGCGCAGCTCGGCGAGGGGTCCGGCCGGGTAGTCCCGGCCGGGCTCCTTCCGTACGCCGACCAGGTCGGTGTCGACCACCACCGGGGCGCCGTCCCGCTCCTCGAAGTCGGCGTCGACGAAGCGCACCCGCTCCAGGTCCGCCCCGGTGACGACCCCGACCCGGGCGGCGTCGACCCCGTCGGGCAGCACGGCCCGCAGGTGGACGGTGTCGCCGTCCTCCTCGACGGTCACGGTGGCCTCGCCGTCGAGCACCAGCGCGTCCGGCTCGCCGTCGGACGGGCGGGCCCCGCCGGCGTGCACGTTGCCGCGGGCGTAGACCGGCTGCGGCACGCCCGGGAAGCGCTGGTGGTCGCCGGCCGGCTGGGCCGCGACGCGCGCGAGGTAGTCGGTGAACGTCGTCGGGTGCCCCTGGTACGCCTCCAGCCCGTATCCCACCGCGCCCTCGTGGTCGGCCCCGGGCGCGTACGCGCGGGCGAGGTCGCCGCCGAGGAAGAGGTTGCCGACGTACCGGTCGTCGGCGCCGTAGATGACGGCGTAACCGGCGACCTGCGTGCTGTGCGGGACGTGGTACGGGGTGGCGCGGTCCAGCACCGGCCGCCAGTGCACGGTGCCGCCGAACAGGTTGCCGACGAACGCGCCGCCCTGGCTGAACGACTCGAAGGACACGCGGGACGCCAGCACGTTGTGGTCGACGAGGTAGGGCCCGTGGCTGACCTCGACGAACAGGTCACGGTTGTTGGCGTAGAAGACGTTGCGGGTGATGCGGGTGCCCTGGGTCTGCCAGTCCAGCCAGGTGCCGAGCGAGCAGTCGTGGATCCGGTTGTGGCGGATCACCACGTCGACGGCGGCGTGCAGCTTGATGCCGCCGATCTCGTAGCCGTAGAACTCCCGCTTGACCGCGATCCGGAAGATGTGGTTGTCCTCGATGGTCGAGAAGACGCAGCCGAGGTGGCCGACGATGCCGTTCTGGCCGCAGTCGTAGATCGTGTTGCGGCGGACGACGTGCGAGCCGACGTGCTCCTTGTCCCACCCCGACTGGCGGGCGGCGAAGACGGACTCCAGCTGGTACTGGTAGCCCGGCTTGTCCCCGCGCGCGGTCGCGAAGTTGTGCCCGGTGGAGGCCTCCTTGCCGAGGGAGACCGCCGAGCACTTGGCGTCGTGGATGACGTTGTCCTCGATGATCCAGCCCTTGGCCCAGTTGGGTCCGATCAGGCCGGGCTGGTCGGCGGTCGGCGGCGTCCAGGGGCAGGCCGCCTGGGCCAGCTCGAACCCGCGCACCGTGATGTAGTCCAGGTGGTGCTCGGCCGGGTAGAACACCGAGCGCCGGACGTTGATCTCGACCAGCTCGGCGTTCGGGTCCGCGCCCTGGAAGTTGGCCCAGATCGTGGTGGTGTCCGGGCCGGCCTCGGCATACCAGACGAACCGGGTCTGCTCCGGGTCCCGCACCTGGTCCGGCAGCCCGGTCCAGTCGTCGAGCACCTCCGTGCGCAGCGGCGGGTCGGACACCTCGGCCGCGGACGAGACCTCGTAGAAGCTCTTGCCGTTGAGGTAGACGTCGCCGAGGTGCTTGCGCGGCGAGTCCTGCTCCGGATACACGATCCAGTCGCCGTCGACCTCCTCCGCGAACGGGTTGAAGGAGCCGAAGAGGCCGCCGGGCACCGACACCCTCCACACCGTGCCCTCGACCGGCTCCCAGCCGGTCACCTGCTCCGCGCCGGTGATGACGACGTGCTCCCCCGGCGCCGCCTCGTAGGTGATGCGCCGCCGGTCGCTCAGCCCGCCGCGCCGCGGCCGCACCCACTCCCGGTAGACCCCCTCGTGGACGACCACGGTGTCGCCCCAAACGCTCGCTGCGAACCGCAAGCTGAAAGGCTTCAACGTCAT
>DATINN010000331.1:0-2276 GCA_035474175.1 Mycobacteriales bacterium
GACCGCTACGGCAACTTCCGCTCGCTGGCGACCAGCGACGTGCCCGGCCGCTCGGAGGTGGCGGCGGCGCTGCTGGAGGCGGCCCTGGCCGCGGCCCGCGAGCGCGGCGTGTCCGAGGTGGTGGGGAAGGTCCACATGCGCCACGTCGCCATGCGCGCGGTGTACGCGAAGTTCGGCTTCGAGGCCGAGCACCTGTCCATGCGCAAGGCCCTATGAGCGGGCCGGTCAAGGTCGTGGTGTGGGACCTGGACGGGACGCTGTGGCCCGGCGTCGCGCTGGAGTCCGACACGCTGCCGGCGCCGTACCCGGCCGCCGTCCAGGCGCTGGACACCCTGGCCGGCCGCGGGATCCTGCTCAGCGTGGCCAGCCGCAACCCGGCCGAGATCGGCGTGCTGGTCGAGAAGTCGGAGCTGGCCGGGCGCTTCGTCGCCCCGCAGTACGGCTGGGGGCGCAAGGCCGACGCGCTGCGCCGGATCGCGGCCGAGCTCGACGTCGGCCTGGACACGCTCGCGTTCGTCGACGACGACCCGCTGGAGCGGGCGGACGTCGAGTGCAGTCTGCCCGAGGTGACCGTGCTGGCGCCGGACGAGGTCGCCGGGGCGCTGCAGTGGCCGGAGTTCGGGGCCGGGCCGGTGACCGCGGCCGCACTGTCCCGGTTGGACAGCTATCGGCAGCGGGAGCGGCGGCGCTCGGCCCGGGCCTCCTTCGCCGGGTCCGAGGACGACTTCCTGCGCTGGTGCGCGCTGCGGGCGAGGGTGCGGCCGGCGGCCCCGGACGACCAGGACCGGCTGGTGGAGCTGGCCCGGCGGACCACGCAGTACAACTCGACCGGGATCCCGTTCGAGCCCGGGCCGGCGCTGGTGCTGGAGCTGGCCGATCGCTTCGGCGACGACGGGCTGGTCGGGGTGGGCACCGTCCCGGACCGTCCGGAGTGGACGGTCGAGCTGGTCGCCGTGTCCTGCCGGGCCGGCGGCCGGGGCGCGGTGCCGGTGCTGCTGACCGGGCTGGCCCGGCTGGCCCGGGCCCGGGGCGCGCCGAGGCTGCTGGTGCCGTGCCGGCTGACCGAGCGCAACGTGCCGGTGCGGCTCGGGCTCAGGCAGGCCGGGTTCACCGCGGTCTCCCGTTCGACCGGCAGCGCCGTCTACGGGCTCGACCTGGCGGCGGCACCGTCCTATCCGGACTGGATCGACGTCGAGGAGTCGCGGTGACCGTGCCGGCGATCCTGGCCGACGTGCTCGGCGATCCGGGCGTGCTCGACCTGCCGCCGGCGACGCCGCTGCTGTCCGGCGGGCTGGGGCTGGACTCGGTCACCGTGGTCCGGCTGCTGGCCGCGATCCGCACCGAGACCGGGGTCGACGTGGCCGACCTCGACCTCGACCTGGACGCGCTGGCCACCATCGGCACGCTGACCGACTTCGTCGCCGGTCACTGATCCGGCCCGCGCGCCGCCCTGGCGCCGCCCGGCCGGGATCACGTCGCCGCGGAGCGGGCTGCCGCCGGCGGCTCCTCGCCGTGGAACAGCGGGCACTGCGGCGGCTCCTCGCCGCGGAGCGGCGGGCACTGCGGCGGCTCCTCGCCGCGGAGCGGCGGGCGCTGCGGCGGCTCCTCGCCCTGAACAGCGGGCGCCGCCGGCAGCTCTTCGCCGTGGAACAGCGGGCGCCGCCGGCCGGTTTCCCTGGCATGAAGATCGGAATCGTCGGTGCCGGCAACATCGGCGGCACGCTCGCGACCCTGTTCACCCGCGCCGGCCACGAGGTGGCCCTGGCCAACTCCCGCGGCCCGCAGACGCTGGCCGGCACCATCGCCGAGCTCGGCGACAACGCGCACGCCGCGACGGCCGCGGACGCCGCCGCGTTCGGCGAGGTGGTCGTGATCGCGGTGCCGCTCAAGGCGTACACGGCGCTGCCGGTGGAGCCGTTCGCCGGCCGGATCGTGGTCGACGCCAACAACTACTACCCGCAGCGGGACGGGCAGATCGCCGAGCTGGACGCGAAGACCGCGACCTCGACCGAGCTGCTGGCGCGGCGGCTGGAGGGGGCCCGGGTGCTCAAGGCGTTCAACACGATCTACTCCGAGCACCTGCGCGACCGCGGCGACACCGGCGCGCGGGCGACCGACCGGTTCGCGATCCCGATCGCCGGCGACGACGCCGCGGCCAAGGCCGTGCTCACCGATCTGATCGACCAGATCGGGTTCAGCGCGGTCGACACCGGCACGCTGGCCGAGAGCTGGCGGCAGGAGCCGGGCACGCCGGTGTACGGCGCGGAGGTGCAGCC
>DATINN010000332.1:0-3927 GCA_035474175.1 Mycobacteriales bacterium
GGCGGTGTCCGTCCTGTTCGGACTGGCCGCGATCGTGCTGGCGCTGCGCAGCAGCCGGCACGGCCACTCGCTCTGAGCCTCAGCGGCGCAGCAGCTTCTCCAGCAGCGGCAGCAGGACCGGCCGGTTGAGGACGGCGCCGAAGCAGCCGCGGCTGGCGATGCTGAGGACCGAGCCGGCCGAGGCGACGCTCGCGATCGAGCCGATGCTGAACACGGACGCGATGGAGCCGATCGATCCGGCCGAGCCGGCGGAGGCGATCGATCCGGCCGACCCGATGGACCCGATGGACCCGGCCGACCCGACCGAGCCGATGGACCCGGCCGACCCGATGGACCCGATCGAGCCCGCGCTGCCGATGCTGCGGATCGACCCGCTGCTGCCGATCGAGTCGGCCGGGCCGTCGCCGCTCCCGATGCTCACCTGCGTCATGGGTCGATGATCCACCAGAAGCCGAGGGCCCGGGCGGCGGAGGCCGTCCGGGTCCTCGGTGGGCACTAGCTCACTCCGCCGGGTCGGAGCCGGAGCCGGCGGGGCCGGAGCCGGGGCCGGCGGGGCCGGAGCCGGCGTCGGCGGCTGGGCCGCCGTCGGCCAGCAGCTGGTAGGCCCGCCGGCGCGCCTCGGCCAGCACCCCGAGGATCTCGGTGCGCTGGGCGTCGGTGCCGACCTGGGCGACCTGCCAGACCGCCATCCCGAGCTGACCCAGCTCGTCCCGGAACTGGTGCGCGACCTCGAAGGTCTCGTCCCGCTCCTGGGTGAAGGGCGACTGCCCCTCGTGCTGGGCGGCCTGCTCGCGGCCGCCGTCGGTCAGCGTGAACAGCCGCCGCCCGCCGGTCTCGTCGCCGGAGACCAGGCCCTCGTCGGCGAGCAGCTGCAGGGTCGGGTAGATCGAGCCGGGGCTCGGCCGCCAGACGCCGCCGCTGCGCTCCTCGATCTGCTGGATGAGCTCGTAGCCGTGCATCGGCCGCTCGGCCAGCAGCGCCAGCACGGCGGCCCGGACGTCACCGCGGCGCGCGCCGCGGCCCCGGTGCCGGCCGCGGCCCGGACCGCCGGGCCCGAAGCCGGGACCTCCGGGCAGCCCGCCGGGACCGAACCCGGGCGGCGGCGGGAAGCCGGGCACCCGGCCGAACCCGCCGCGTCGCAGCCGCTCACCGAGGTCCATGCCCGGGCCCATGTCGGACCGGTCGAAGCCGGGGTGGCGGTGCGGGTGGTGATGGGGGTGACGACCCCCGTGTCGTGTGGTGTTCATGAGAACACTCCCTTCGTTGTCGATGGCTCGACGATATATCGCGATCGTCGCCAATGCAACGCATACCATCGCGTGATCCAGGTCACAGCAAGGAGCCGAGCGGACTGTTCTGGGAGGCGCGGCTAGCGCGGGAGGACGATGGGGCGTACGGCCCAGTCGTTCGCGCTGCCGGAGGCGGAGATCGCGATCGACGCCGCCCCGTCCGTACGGAGGGCCTCGGCGATGACGAGCAGGTGCGGCCCGCGCATCGGCCGGCGCAGCACGAACCGGGTCGACTCGACGTCCGGGAGCGCGGCCCGGTCCTGGGTCCCGTCCGGCGACAGCACGATCGCGCCGTCGAGGAGCAGGCGGCCGTCCTTGAGACCGACCACCCCGCCGACCGAGCTGATCGCCGGGTCCGGGCGGACCCGGCGCGGCGGGTCGGTGAGGCCCGGCGGCGGCACCGGCGCCGCCACCGTCCAGAGGTCGGGGGCGGACTGGACGCCGTCACCGTCCGGGTAGCCCTGCAGGAACCAGGTCCGGTCCAGCTCCGGCACCGGCGCCAGCCGCGGCACCAGGGCCGGGTCGGTGCCGGCCTTCGGCAGCGGCACCGTCCGCCAGCTGGCGCCGTCGTCGACCGACATCGCCAGCGCGTACCGCTTGGTGCGCGGGTCGATGCCGGCCACCCAGAGCTGGGAGCCGCCGACGCCGAGCACCCGCGGCGGGATCGGCGGCTGGGTGGCCAGCGGCCCCCGGCGCCCGGTGCGCGGCTCGATGTACTCCAGGGTCGGCGTCGCGCACCGCGGCCGGGCGCAGATCCGGGTCATCGACTCCCGGCCGGCCGGCACCCGCCCCACCGGGTCGCCGGCGACGATCTTCCGCCGGACGAACGGGGTGTCGCCGTTGCCGACGGTGAGCACGCCCGCGGCCGGGTCCTCGATCGCGAGCAGGTCCTCGACCCCGCTGACCGCGAGCGTCCAGGACCGGGCCACCGGGGCGGTGACCGCGCCGCCGGGCAGCCGCAGGACGGACCAGGCGTGGCCGTCGTCGTCGCTGGCCAGCAGCGTCGGCTGGCAGCGGCGCAGGCAGTCCGAGGCCACGGCGTAGATCGTGTTCTGGCCGGAGGCGAGGTTGAGCACCTCGCCCGACAGCGGCGGCGGCGTCGGCGACGGGGTGGGCGCGGCGGCCGACAGGCCGGTCACCCCGGCCCGGCTGATCGCGACCACGCCGGCCACGGCGACCAGCACGGCGACGACGGCAACGACCCGGCCGTGGCGCCGCAGCGGGCCCAGCACCCGGGTCAGCACCCGGGGCAGCCCCGCCGGCGCCGCGACCCCGCCCACGGACCGGCGCGGGCGCGGGGCCCGTTCCGGCTCGCTGCCGATGACGTCGTCGTCCACGACCCTCCTGCCCGGCCCGTGTCTGCCGCGATTCTGGCCGGTACGCCCGGGGCCGGGACCGGGCGCGGCCGATCCGACGCCTGATCGCAACACTTCGCGCCGCACGGCACCAGGCCACCGCCGGCCGGGCGGCGGCCCGGACTGGGTAGGGACACCGCATGGACTCCGAGCCACGCGTTCCCATCCCCGGCAGCGAGCGGGACCCGCTCCCGTACGTCGAGGCGGCCGCGCCGGCCGACCCGGACCAGCCGGTCGAGGTGACGGTCGTGCTGCGGCGCCGGGCCCCGCTGCCGGCCGGCCGGCTGACCCGGGACCAGCTGGCCCGCTACGGCGCCGACGCGGCCGACGTGGCCGTGGTCCGGGAGGCGGTCGAGGCGGCCGGCGCCCGGGTGGTCGCGGTGGACGAGCCGTCCCGGCGGGTCCGGGTCGCGGGTCCGGCCGGCGTGCTGACCGCACTGCTGGGCAGCTCGCTGGACCGGGTCCTGCTGCCGGACGGCACCGCGGTGCGGCAGCGCACCGGCCCGCTGGCGGTGCCGGCCGGGCTGGCCGAGGTCGTGGTGGCCGTGCTCGGGCTGGACGACCGGCCGCAGGCCCGGAGCCGGGTCGTGCGGGCGGCCGCGGTCGAGCGCAGCTTCACCCCGCCCGAGCTGGCCGAGATCTACGCGCTGCCGGCCGGCACCGACGGCGCCGGCACCACGCTGGCGATTCTCGAGCTCGGCGGCGGCTACACCGACGCCGACCTGAGCGACTACTTCGCCGGGCTGGGGCTGCCGGTGCCGGCGGTCCGGGCGGTCGGGGTGAACGGCGCCGGCAACGCGCCCGAGGGCGACCCGTCCGGCCCCGACGGCGAGGTGCTGCTGGACATCGAGGTGGCCGGCGGCCTGGCGCCGGCGGCGGAGCTCGTCGTCTACTTCGCGCCCAACACCGACGCCGGCTTCCTGGACGCGGTCAGCGAGGCCGTGCACGCCGACCCGACGCCGACCGCGATCAGCATCAGCTGGGGCCAGAGCGAGGACAGCTGGACGGCGCAGGCCCGGACGGCGATGGACGAGGCGTTCGCCGACGCGGTCGCGCTCGGGGTGACGGTGACCGCGGCCGCCGGCGACGACGGCAGCACCGACCAGGGCACCGACCAGCTCGCGCACGTCGACTTCCCGGCCGCCAGCCCGCACGTGCTCGGCTGCGGCGGCACCACGCTCTCCCTCGACCCGGTGGCCGAGACGGTCTGGGGCGGGACCGGGCGGAACGGGGCCGGGCAGGGCGCGACCGGCGGTGGGGTGAGCCAGACGTTCGCGCTGCCG
>DATINN010000333.1:0-2832 GCA_035474175.1 Mycobacteriales bacterium
CCGGATGACGTCCGGGCGACCGGCGGGTGAACGCGTCAGCCGGTGCCGGCGGGACGCCGGAACTGCACGTCGGCGTCCCATTCGGTGAAGCCCAGCCGCTGGTAGAGCCGGACCGCGCCGGGGTTGTCGTCGTCGACGTAGAGCAGCACGTCGGCCAGCCCGCGGTCGCGCAGGTGGCGCAGGCCGGCCACGGTCAGCGCCGGGCCGAGCTGCAGGCCGCGCGCGGACGGGTCGAGGGCCAGCACGTACACCTCGCCGATGGGCGGCGGGCCGGGGTGGACCTTGGTCCAGTGGAAGCCGGCCAGGCTGCCGGCGCGGTCGCCCTCGGTGCGCACCGCGAGCAGGAAGCCGGCCGGGTCGAACCAGTCCTCGGCCTCCCGCAGCCGGACGTCCTGCGCGGTCCAGGCGCCCTGCTCCGGGTGGGAGGCGAAGGCGCGGGCGTTGACCTCGACCCAGGCGTCCTCGTCCTGCCCGGGCACGAACGGGCGCAGCGCGATCCCGGCCGGCAGCGGCCGGTCCGGGATCTCCAGCGACAGCGGGCGGCGCAGCTGCCACAGCGTGCGCTCGGCGGTGTAGCCGCGGGCGGCGGCGAAGGCCAGCGCAGCCGGCCGGCGGCCGTGGGCCCAGACCTGCTCGACCCCGGCCTGCTCCAGCGCGTCCAGCAGGGCGCCGCCGACGCCGCGGCGGCGGGCGTCCGGGTGCACGACCAGCTCGGCGCCGGCGTCGGCGTCCAGGTGCGCGTAGCCGACCGGCTCGCCGTCGCGGGTGGCCACGAAGTGGCGCCCGGCGTTCTCGTGCAGGTCGATGAGGACCGGCTCGGACAGCGGGGCGACGCCGTCGGCGGCCTCGGCCGCGGCGGCCAGGGTCCGGACGGCCGCACCGTCCGGGCGCGTCCGTTCGACGAGCACCGGACCGGTCATGGGACGGGAACCTACCGTGCGGTCCACCCCGGCGGGACGGCCGAGAGGACGTCCGTACGGTCCATCCCGGCGGGACGGCGGAGCAGAACTAGGACGCGGCGACCGGGGCGGGGGCGTCGGCGGGGGTCGCGGGCTGCCGGACGAACTTGTAGCCCACGTTGCGCACGGTGCCGATCAGCTGCTCGTGCTCGGTGCCGAGCTTGGCCCGCAGCCGGCGCACGTGCACGTCGACCGTGCGGGTGCCGCCGTAGTAGTCGTAGCCCCAGACCTCCTGCAGCAGCTGGGCCCGGGAGAAGACCCGGCCCGGGTGCTGGGCCAGGAACTTCAGCAGCTCGAACTCCTTGTACGTCAGGTCCAGCGGCCGCCCGCGCAGCCGGCACGTGTACGTCGTCTCGTCGATGGCGAGGTCGCCGGCCCGGATCACGCCGCCCTCGCCGGGCGCGCTGGCGGCGGCGCGGCGGGTGACCGACAGCCGCAGCCGGGCCTCGACCTCGGCCGGGCCGGCGGTGTCGAGCAGCACGTCGTCGACGCCCCAGTCGGACGCGACCGCGGCCAGGCCGCCCTCGGTCAGCACGGCCAGCACCGGCACCGGCACGCCGGTGGTCTGCAGCAGCCGGCACAGCGCGCGGGCCTCGGCCAGCGTGTGCCGGGCGTCGACCAGCACGACGTCACCGGGCTGGGTGTCGATCAGGACGCTGACCTCGGGGGCGACGACCCGGACCGAGTGCGCCAGCAGGCCGAGGGCGGGCATCACCTCCGCGGTCGGCTGCGATGCTGCCGTCATCAGCAGGAGGTCCACGGACGTCTCCACTCTCGTCAGGCGTGCACTGCGGGGAGAGGCGTCGTCGGCTCGAACATGAGGATAACCCGGTGGAATCGATCCAGGTACGGACTGCGGACGGAGTCCGCCTGGCCGCGACGCACGTCACACGGACGGGTCCGGGCGATGACGGGCTGGCCGTCGTGGTCGCGCACGGGTTCACGGTGTCGCTGCAGCGGCCGTCCCTGCAGCGGGTGATGGCCCGGTTCGCCCGGCGGGCCGGGGTGGTCGGGGTCGACTTCCGCGGGCACGGGCGGTCGGAGGGGGCGACCACCGCCGGCGACCGGGAGGTGCTCGACCTGGACGCGGCCGTCGGGCTGGCCCGGGAGCTGGGCTACCGGCGGGTGGCGACGGTCGGCTTCTCCATGGGTGGCGCGGTGGTGCTGCGGCACGCGGCCCGGGCGTCGGCGTCGGGCGGGCTGGTGCCGCGGCAGCCGGTGGACGCGGTGGTCGCGGTGAGCGCGCCGTCGCGCTGGTACATCCGGGAGACCCGGCCGATGCGGCGGGTGCACTGGCTGCTGGAGACGCCGGCCGGGCACTGGTTCGCGGCCCGGGCGCTGAAGGTCCGGATCGGCGGGGTGTGGGGGGTGCCGCCGGAGTGGCCGCTGAAGGCCATTCCCCGGATCGAGGTGCCGCTGCTGGTGGTCCACGGCGACCGGGACCGGTATTTCGGGGTCGAGCACGGGCGGGCGCTGGCGGCGGCCCGGCCGGGCACGGAGTATTGGGAGCTGGCCGGGTTCGGGCACGCGGAGGGGCCGCTCACGCCCGCGCAGGTCGATCGGATCGCCGCATGGGTGGTGGAATCGGCCGGTACGCCTGGCACGATGCGCCGGTGAGCCGACACGCTGCTCCCCGGGGGCGCCGCGCCCGGGGCGCCGCGCCGGCCCCGCCCACACCCCCGCCCACCGGCCCCGGCCTGCCGCCGGCCCAGCCCGGCGTGCCGCCGGGGCAAACCCGAATGCCGCCCGGGCAATCCGGGGTGCCCGGGCAGGCCGGGGTGCCGCCGGCTCCTCCCCGCGGTGCGGCGGGGCAGTTCGGGGGGCTGCCGGGGCGAGCTGGGGTGCCGCCGGGACAGCGGGGAGTGCCGTCGGG
>DATINN010000334.1:0-5434 GCA_035474175.1 Mycobacteriales bacterium
GGCGTACGAGCAGGCGCTCGCCGACGCGGCCCCGGCGCCGGACGCGCCCGCGGTCCCCGGCGACGACGCGCTCCTCGACACCGAGCCCGCGGCCGATCCGGCCGCGCCCGAGCCGATCTCGGCCGGGTCGGCCGATCCGGCCGCCGCCCAGGCGGCGATCGCGGAGCCGGGGGTGGCCGAGCCGACAGTGGTCGAGGCCGTCCAGGCGGAGGCCGTCCAGGCCGAGAGCGCCGCGAGCGCGCCCGAGCCGGGCGAGGAGTCCGGGGTGGGGCCGGCTGAGTCGGCCGAGCAGCCCGAGGCGGGGCTGGCTGGGTCGGGCGGGGAGCCCGGGGTGGGGCTGGCTGAGGTGGTGGCGGAGGAGCCGGTGGAGGCGGTCGTCGCCGAGGTGCCCGCCGACGAGCTCCCGGCCGACGGCGGCGACCATCCGGGCGGGGACCATCCGGCCGGGGACGACGAGCCGACCGAGACCGAGCTGGTCGCGCCCGCGCTCGGCATCGACGAGCCGACCGCGACCATCGCCCGCCCGGCCGGCGACGAGGAGACCGGCACCCGCATCCCCATGCCGACGTTCAGCGAAGCGCCGACCATGGAGATCCCGGCCGTCACCGACAACCTGCGCGCGGTCCGCGGCATCGGCCCGTCGATGGAGCGGATGCTGCACAACCTCGGCATCATCAGCTTCCGCCAGCTGGCGATGCTCGACGGCGCCGAGCTGGAGCGGGTCCGCACCGAGCTGAGCGACTTCCGCACCCGGATCGACCGCGAGGACTGGGTCGGCCAGGCCCGCGAGCTGCACCGGGCCAAGTACGGCCGGGACCCGGTCTAGGAGCCCTGCCCGGTCTAGGAGTCCTGCCCGGTCTAGGAGTCCTGCCCGGTCTGGGAGTCCTGCCCGGTTTGGGAGCCCCGCCCGGTCTGGGAGGCTGCCCGGTCTAGGAGCTCTGCCCGGTCAGCAGGTTGCCGTCCCGGACGACCAGCCGGGGCGCGGCCCGCCCGGCCGCGTGCAGCGCCCGCTCCTGCCGGGCCGCCAGCTCGTAGGTCGCCACGGTCCGGGCCGCGACCCCGGCCCAGGTGTGCTCGGCGGCCAGCACCGCCCGCGCGCTGCGCACCAGCCGCCGGGCCAGCACCTGGTCGGCCAGCACCCGGTCGACGGCGGTGGCCAGCGCGGCCGGGTCGCCGGCCGCGAACCGCACCCCGGTCCGCCCGTCGGCGACGATCTCGGCCAGCCCGCCCACGTCCGCGGCCGCGACCGGCGTCCCCGCGGCCGCGGCCTCCAGCGCCACCAGCCCGAACGGCTCGTACCGGCTCGGCACCACCGCGCAGTCGGCCGCCGCCACCAGCGCGGCCAGGTCGGCGTCCGGGATGAACCCGGCGAACGCCACCGCCCGCCCCAGCCGCAGCGCCCGGGCCTGCTCCCGCAGCGCGTCCGCCTCCGGCCCGGTCCCGGCGACCACCAGCCGCAGGCCCGGGTGCCGCCGGACCAGCCGCGGCAGCGCCGCCAGCAGGTCCTGCACGCCCTTCTCGTGCACCAGCCGCCCCCCGTACGCGAGCAGCGGCCCGGTCCCGGCCCACCGCCGCCGCGCCGCCGCGACCTGCTCCGGCGCGACCTGCCAGCGGGCGGCGTCGACCCCGTTGGGCAGCACGTCGACCTTCTCCGGCGGCAGCTCGAACAGCCGCGTCACCTCCCACCGCATGTACGCGGAGCAGGCGATCACCCGGCGGGCCTCGTACGTGAGCCACCACTCGATGGAGTGGATGCCGCGGTTGAGCGGGCCGGGCAGCCAGCCCTGGTGCCGGCCGGCCTCGGTGGCGTGCAGGGTGGCGACGAGCGGCACGCCCAGGTGGTGCTTGAGCGTGGTGGCGGCGTGGGCGACGAGCCAGTCGTGCGCGTGCACGACGTCCGGCGGGGTCTGCGCGCAGACGGCCAGGCCGGCCCGGGTCAGCGCGTGGTTGAGCGCCATCGTCCACGCCAGCAGGTCGTCGGTGAAGCTGAGCAGCGACGGGTCCTCGGGCACCCGGACGACCCGCACGCCCGCCTGGATCTCGTCGTACGGGACCTCGGGGGAGCCGGGGTGGCGGCTGACCACGGTCACCTCGTGCCCGCCGCGCACCATCGCCTCGGCCAGCGCGTGCACGTGCCGCCCCAGCCCGCCGACCAGCACCGGCGGGTATTCCCAGGACAGCATCAGGACGCGCACCGCGGGATGCTCCCATGCCGCCACCGTGCCCGCGGGGCGGACACCGGGCTCAGCCCAGCAGCGGCAGCAGGCCCTCCGGGAGGAGCTGGGCCTCGTTGCGGCGGAACATGTCGACCGGCGCCCAGATCGCGGTCAGGTCGCCGCGCCGGCTGCGCAGCCGGGCCTGGGCCCAGACCTGCGGGTCGGCGGTGGCGACCTCGTAGACCAGGACCAGCTCGTGCGCCTCCCGGCCGGCGAAGCGGTGGATGCTCTCCAGCGTCGCCATCGGCCGCACCTCGGACAGCGGGATGCCGAAGTCGTCGCGCAGCGACCGCCGCACCGCCTCGTGCCCGCGCTCGCCGAAGGCGATCTCCCCGCCCGGCGGTCGGTAGACGGTCCGCCCGGTGACCGGGTCGGGCAGCTCGGTGACCAGCATCCGGCCCCGGTCGGCCAGCAGCGCCACCGTCACCGCGCGGACCGAGGGCCCGGCGGCGGCCGGGACGACCGGCCCGCCGCCGCCCAGCCCGACCATCCCGGGCGGCGGGCCGTAACCGGCCGGTCCGTTGACCGGCCCGGCCAGCTCCTGCTGCCCCTCGGCGCTGGCGCGCCAGCGCAGCTCCGCCTCGACCAGGTCGAGGAACGCGTCGACCTCGTCCTCGTCGTATCCCCGGCTGCCGATCCGCGGCTTGCGGAACGCGACCTGGTGCACTTCCTCGGGGTCGAGCTGGGGCAACCCGCGGGTCTGCGCGAGCGCGTCGGTGACCTTCCGCAGGAAGTCGTCGACCTCGATCTCGTCGTAGCCGCGCCGCCCGAACGGCGGCTTGCCGAACTGCACGGAGCGGACGTCCGACGCCTTGATCCGCTGCTCCGGTCGGCGTGCGACAGCCTGACCCGCATATCCGAAGGTCATGGCGACGGACACTACCGTGATGCGGCCCGGCGCGTCAGCCGGTGAGCGCGTGGTGGAGCAGCCCGAGCGGCGGCGCACCCAGGTCGAGCATCGCGGCGTGGAACCGCGGCAGGTCGAAGGACGTGCCCCACTTCTGCCGGGCCTCCTCCCGCAGCGCCAGGATCTCCAGCTTTCCCCAGGTGTAGCGCCCGTACGTCGGGTCGAACGTGCCCCGGCGCGCCTCCGACATCGCCCCCGGCCCGGCCAGGAACGCGTCCTGCTCGAACCGCCGCGCCGCCTCTGTGACGGTCATCCCATCGGCGTGCAGCCCGATCGCACAGGCGAGCCGGGTCACCCGCAGCAGCGCCTCGATCGCGACGCCGATCGGGTAGCGCGGGTCGTCGGCGTGGAAGCCCTCCTCGATCGCGACCTCCTCCACGTAGTGGGCCCAGCCCTCGATGAACGCGTTGCTGCCGAACAGCCGCCGGGGCTCGGTCGGCGCGTGCCGCAGCGCGACCCCGTGCGAGAAGTGACCGGGGGCGACCTCGTGCACGGTGATCGCCGGCAGCGTGGTGCGGCTGAAGATCTGCAGCCACTCCTCCTGGTCCTGCTCCGGCCACTCCGGCCGCGGCGGCGTCACCCAATACCAGGACGGGGTGTCGGGCTCGCCCGGCGCGGCCCAGGCCATCATCGCCATCGCCCACTGCCGCGACTCCGGCGCCGGCCCGACCACGCAGGTGCCGTCGGTGTAGGGCACCAGCCGGCGCTCGTTGGTCCAGGCGATGACCTCGTCGGTGAGCGCCTGGGCCTCGGCCAGCACGCCGTCGGCGTCGGGGTGGTCGCGCTGCAGCTCGGCCACCAGCTCCGCCACCGGCCGGCCCGGCTCCAGCCGGCCGCAGGCCTCGGTCAGCATCGCCATGAGCCGGTCGCGCTCGGCGTCGGCCCGGGCCGACATCGTGGCCAGGTCGACGGGCAGCGCCTCGGCCGAGCCGAGCAGCAGGGCCAGCCCGTCGGCGCCGAGCGCGGCCGGGCCGAGGGCGCCGTCGCCGCTGTCGCCGCTGCCGGCCGCCGCCTCCAGGTGCGCGACCAGCCGGGCCTGCGCCGCCAGCGCGGCCGCCTCGACCGGGTCGGCCGGGTCGAGCCCGGCGGCCAGGCCGCGGGCGCCGCCGAGGGTGGCGGTCGCGACGGCCGGGACGACCTCGTCCAGCGCGGAGATGGAGGCGTCGACGGCGTCGGGCCAGGCGGCCAGGTGCCGGGTCCGGGCCGCGGCCCGCTCCTCGGCCGGCGCGTATTCCCGGTCGTAACCGCCGACGTCGAGGTTTTCCACGTGCGGCATCGGGTTGCGCCGGTGCAGCCGCAGCGCGCCGAAGAACGCCCGGGTCTCGGCCTCCTTGGCCGCGACCAGGGCCTCGTCGTACGGGTCGGCCAGGGCCGCGCCGCCGAGCGCGTCCAGGCCGCGCTGCACGCCGGCGGGGGAGAGGTCCTGGACCTGCCCGTCGTACTCGTGGCGGCCGGCGCCTTCCCGCGCCAGCGCGATCCCGAGGTCGCAGAGGGCGCGCAGTCTGGGCTCCATGACGGCGACCCTAGGACATCCCTCCGACAGTCCTGGGCGCGGTCAGACCTGACCCGTACGCTTCGGGGACCAGCGGGAGGTGCGGCATGCTGATCATCCTGTTCGGAGTCGTGGCGCTGCTGTTCGTCGTGGGCGGGGTGATCGACTTCCGGACCCGGCGCCGCAAGAAGCGCTACCGCGGCCTGGACGCGCCGGACGTGTACGGCAACCGGGACAACCCGACCGCCATCGAAGGGCAGATGCGCAGCCGGTCGACCGGCGACCAGGCCGGCAGCGGCTTCGGGGGACTGTTCTAGAAGGCGCGGGCGTCGAGGTGACCGAAGGGCCCGTCGACCACCCGGAGCCGGTCCGCCAGTGCCCGCGCCCCGGCCTGGTCGCCGGCGTCGAGCCGGTCGGCCAGCGCGTGTAGCCGGCCGGCGTGCCCGGCGGCGCGGTCCCGGGCGTAGCCGGCCGCGCTGTCGTGGCTGACCATGAAGGCCCAGTCGCTGGACAGTGCCAGCAGCGCCTCCCGGACGAGCTGGTCCAGCACCGGGTCGCGGGCCGGACCGCGGTGCGTGTCCAGCGTCGACAGCAGCCGCTCCTGCACGCCCTTGGCGGCGAGGTTGAGGTCCTGCACGGCCGGCCCCTCCCAGACCCGCCAGTCCTTGCCCGAGCCCCAGGACGACCGGCCCAGCTGCACCGGCGCCCCGACGTGGCCGGCCTCGGCCGCCCCGCGCAGCGTGGTGACCCGGACCCCGGCCTCCGGCAGCGCGCTCAGCACCGCGGCCAGCCAGTCCGGACCCTCGTGCCACCAGTGCC
>DATINN010000335.1:0-2560 GCA_035474175.1 Mycobacteriales bacterium
CTTCCTGGCCGGCGAAGCCGCGCACATCGTGCCGCCGACCGGGGCCAAGGGGCTCAACCTGGCCGTGGCCGACGTCGGGCTGCTGGCGCCGGCGCTGACCGCGCTGCTGCGGGAGAAGGACCCGCGGCTCGCCGAGGCCTACTCGGAGACGGCGCTGCGGCGGGTCTGGCGCTGCACCCACTTCTCCTGGTGGATGACGACGATGCTGCACCGGGCCGGGGACGACTTCGACGCGGAGCTGCAGCTGTCCCAGCTGCGCTGGGTGGTGAGCAGCGCCGCCGGCGCCGCCGGCGCCACCGGCCTGGCCGAGAACTACGCCGGCCTCCCCATCGGCTATTGATCCCACCCACGCACGCTTCCCCGCCGGCCGGCGGGCCGGCGGTTGGGCCGCGGTCCCGCGGAGGGGCGGGCGGGGCGGCTCTGTGGCCCCCGCCGTGGCGCTCGGAGGCCGCGGGGTGGGGGGCCTTGGCGGGGCGGCAGCGGGTAGGGAAGGCTCAGCGGTGCCGCCGGGGTGGCCGGCGGCCGGAGCCGAGGAGACCAGCGTGGGGCCGATCGACATCACCACCACCGCCGAGTGGGCCGCGCTGGCCGCGCACCACGCCGAGATCGGCCCGCGGCACCTGCGCGAGCTGTTCGCGGCCGACCCCGACCGCGGGCAGGCGCTGACCGTCGAGGCGGCCGACCTCTACCTGGACTACTCCAAGCAGCGGGTCACGGCCGAGACGATCCGGCTGCTGGTCGCGCTGGCCGGGGCGGCCGGGCTGCGGGAGCGCATCGACGGGATGTTCGCGGGCGAGCACATCAACGTCAGCGAGGACCGGGCCGTCCTGCACACCGCGCTGCGGCTGCCCCGGGACGCGTCCCTGACCGTGGACGGCCAGGACGTCGTGCGCGACGTGCACGAGGTGCTCGACCGGATGGGCGAGTTCACCGACAAGGTCCGGTCCGGACAGTGGACCGGCGCCACCGGCCGGCGCATCCGCGCGGTCGTCAACATCGGCATCGGCGGCTCCGACCTCGGCCCGGTCATGGCGTACGAGGCGCTGAAGGACTACAGCGACCGCGACCTGACCTTCCGGTTCGTGTCCAACATCGACCCGACCGACGTGGCCGAGGCGACCCGCGACCTCGACCCGGCCGAGACGCTCGTGGTCGTCTCGTCCAAGACCTTCGGCACGCTGGAGACGCTGACCAACGCCAAGGTCGTCCGCAGCTGGCTGCTGGCCGGGCTCGGCGACGAGGCCGGCGACGACGCGGTGGCCAAGCACTTCGTCGCGGTGTCCACGAACAAGGACAAGGTCACCGACTTCGGCATCGACCCGCAGAACATGTTCCCCTTCTGGGACTGGGTCGGCGGGCGCTACTCGATGGACTCCGCGATCGGGCTGTCCACGATGCTGGCGATCGGCAAGGACAACTTCGCCGAGCTGCTGGCCGGGTTCCACGCGCTGGACGAGCACTTCCGGACCGCGCCGTTCGAGGCCAACATGCCGGTCCTGCTGGGGTTGCTCAACGTCTGGTATTCGGCGTTCTTCGACGTGCAGGCGCACGCGGTCCTGCCCTACAGCCAGCACCTGCACCGGTTCCCGGCCTACCTGCAGCAGCTGACCATGGAGTCCAACGGCAAGTCGGTGCGCTGGGACGGCACGCCGGTGACCACGGCCACCGGCGAGGTCTTCTGGGGCGAGCCCGGCACCAACGGGCAGCACGCGTTCTACCAGCTGCTGCACCAGGGCACCCGGCTCGTGCCGGCCGACTTCATCGGCTTCGCCGAGCCCAACCACGACATCGAGGACCTGCACGACCTGTTCATGTCCAACTTCGTGGCCCAGACGTCGGCGCTGGCGTTCGGGAAGACGGCCGAGGAGGTCGCGGCCGACGGCACGGCGCCCGAGGTCGTGCCGCACCGGGTGATGCCGGGCAACCGGCCGAGCTCCAGCATCCTGGCGCCGAAGCTGACGCCCGCGACGCTCGGTCAGCTGGTCGCGCTGTACGAGCACATCGTCTTCGTGGAGGGCGCGCTCTGGGGCATCGACTCCTTCGACCAGTGGGGGGTCGAGCTGGGCAAGGTGCTGGCGCAGCAGCTCACGCCCGAGCTGACCCGGGCCGAGGCGCCGTCGCCCGACCTGGACAGCTCGACGCTGGCCCTGGTCCGGCGCTACCGCACCCTCCGCGGCCGCACCACCTGAGTTGCGCCTCCCCAGCGGGAGCGGCCCGGCCGGGCCGCTCCCGTACCGGGTCAGGTTGCGGCGGTGACGGCGGCCTTGACCGCGTCGAGCGTGGGGTTGGCGACCGCGCGGCCGTTGACCTTGATCGTCGGCGTGCCGGTCACGCCGTCCTTGGAGGACTGGTCGGTCGCGCGGGCCACGTAGTCCCCGTACGTCCCGGCGCGGATCTGGTCCGCGGCCGACCCGGCCCCGGCCTGCTGGGCCAGCTCGACCAGCTTGTCCTCGGTCAGCCCGGCCGAGCCCTCGGCGGGCTGCTGCGCGTACAGCGTCTGGTGCAGGCTGGCGAAGGCGGTCGGGCTGACCGCGGCCGCGGCGTAGAGCGCGTTCGCCGC
>DATINN010000336.1:0-4074 GCA_035474175.1 Mycobacteriales bacterium
CGACGTTCGTGAACTTCGTGCTGGCCGACGAGGTCAACCGCGCACCGGCCAAGGTGCAGTCGGCGATGCTCGAGCTGATGGCCGAGCGGCAGGTGTCGATCGGCGGCCAGACCTTCCTGATGCCCAAGCCGTTCATCGTCATCGCGACCCAGAACCCGATCGAGTCCGAGGGCGTCTACCCGCTGCCCGAGGCCCAACGGGACCGGTTCCTCATGAAGGTCGTGGTGGACTACCCGACCGGCGAGGAGGAGCGGGAGATCGTCTACCGGATGGGCGTGCAGCCCCCGGTGCCGGAGCAGGTGCTCAGCCCGGCCGACCTGAGCCGGCTGCAGGAGGCCGCCAGCCACGTCTTCGTGCACCACGCGCTGGTCGACTACGTGATCCGGCTGGTGCTGTCCACCCGCACCCCGGCCGACCACGGGATGACCGACGTCGCCGGCTGGGTGGCCTACGGTGCCTCGCCGCGCGCGTCGCTCGGCATGATCAGCGCGTCCCGGGCCCTGGCCCTGATGCGCGGCCGCGACTACGTGCTCCCGCAGGACGTGCTGGACATCGCGCCGGACGTGCTGCGGCACCGGCTGGTGCTCTCCTACGACGCGCTGGCCGACGGGGTCCCGGCCGAGCACGTGGTGCACCGGGTGCTGCAGAGCGTGCCGTTGCCGCAGGTCACCCCGCGCCAGCGCGCGACCGGCGGTCCGTACGGGGCGCAGGGCGGCGCCTACGCCCCGCCCGCGACCGGCGCGACCCGGGCCCAGGGCCCGTCCGGCCCGCCCGAGCGGCTCTCGAACGGGCCCGGCGAGGAGCGCAGCGCGTGATCCGGCCAGGCAGCGCGCCCGGCCCGCGGGACCCGGCGTGACCGCACCGTCCGAGGCGGCCGGCCCGGCCGCCCGAGCGGTCACCCTGCGTGACGCCGGCCCGGCCGAGGCCGCGGCAGTGCTGCGGCGGCTGGAGCTGACCGTGCGCCGCCGCCTGGACGGGCTGCTGCAGGGCAACCACCTCGGGCTGGTCCCCGGACCGGGCACCGAGGCGGGGGAGTCGCGCGACTACCACCCCGGCGACGACGTGCGCCGGATGGACTGGGCCGTCACCGCCCGCACCACCGTCCCGCACGTCCGGCAGACCATCGCCGACCGCGAGCTGGAGACCTGGGCCGTGGTCGACCTGTCCCCGAGCCTCGACTTCGGCACCGCCCGCTGCGAGAAGCGCGACCTGGCCATCGCCGCGGTGGCCGCGATGGCCCACCTGACCGGCAAGGGCGGCAACCGGTTCGGCGCGGTCGTCACCACCGGCGAGCGGCTGCACCGGATCCCGGCCCAGTCCGGCCGGGTGCACTCCACGATGATGCTGCGGCAGCTGGTCGGCATGCCGCGCTCGGCCCAGGGCCGGCGCGGCGACCTGGCCGCGGCGCTGGAGGCGCTGCGCCGGCCGCCGCGGCGGCGCGGGTTCGCCGTCGTCGTCTCCGACTTCCTCGGCGACCTGGACTGGGAGCGCTCGATGCGGGCCCTCGCCGTCCGGAACGACGTGCTCGCGATCGAGGTGCTCGACCCGATCGAGCTCGGGCTGCCCGCGGTCGGGCTGCTCACCCTGGTCGACCCGGAGAGCGGCAGGCTGCTGGAGGTCCAGACGGGCAAGAAGCAGCTGCGCGAGGACTACGCCGCCGCCGCCACCCGGCAGCGGGCCGAGATCGCGGCCGCGCTGCGCCGGGCCGGCGCCTCCCACCTCCAGCTCCGTACGGACCGGGACTGGCTCGTCGACATGGTCCGCTTCGTCGCCGCCCGCCGGCGCGGCACCTCCGGCGGAGCGCTCCGGTGAGCAGACAACGAAGGGCAGCACAGTGACCCGCACCTTCCTCAGTCCCGGCTGGCTGTGGCTGCTGGTCGCGGTCGTGGCGCTGCTGGCGGTGTACGTGCTGCTGCAGCTGCGCCGCCGGGCGTACGCGGTCCGCTTCGCCAACCTGGAGCTGCTCGGCAAGCTCGCCCCCAAGCGGCCGGGCTGGCGCCGGCACCTGGCCTTCGCCGCGCTGCTGCTGGCGCTGTCCTCGCTCACCGTCGGGATGGCCAAGCCGACCAAGGACACCAAGGTGCCGCGGGACCGGGCCACCGTGATGATGGCGATCGACGTGTCGCTGTCGATGCGGGCCGAGGACGTCACGCCCAACCGGCTGGAGGCGGCGCAGGCGGCGGCGAAGGAGTTCGTCTCGCTGCTGCCGCCGCGGATCAACCTCGGGCTGGTCACGTTCTCCGGCACCGCGTCCGTCGCGGTCGCGCCGACCACCGACCGGGCCTCGGTGCTGCGCGCCATCGACACGCTGGAGCTGGCCGAGCGGACCGCGATCGGGGAGGCGATCTTCTCCTGCCTGGACGCGGTCAAGTCCTTCCAGTCCCAGCTGCAGGGCACCGACCCGGCCGAGGGCAACGCGCCGGCCCGGATCGTGCTGATGTCCGACGGCAGCAACACCTGGGGCCGCAGCCCGGAGCAGGCCGTCGGCGCGGCCAAGCAGGCCGACATCCCGGTCTCCACGATCGCGTTCGGCACCGACACCGGGTTCATCGACCTGGAGGGGCAGCGGGTCGTGGTGCCGGTCGACCACGACAAGCTGCGGCAGATCGCCGACGGCACCGGCGGCAGCTACTACGCGGCGGCGTCGGCCGAGGAGCTGAGCAACGTCTACCGCGACCTCGGCAGCCAGATCGGCTACACGACCGAGCGGCGCGAGATCACCACCTGGTTCGTGGGCATCGGCCTGTTGTTCGCGTTCGCGGCGGCCGGGGTCTCGCTGGCGTGGTCCAATCGCCTGTTGTGACCTCCATCGAGCAAGTCTCGTCCCGCGAGATCTACCGCAACCCGTGGCTGTCGCTGCGGGAGGACGAGATCCGGCGGCCGGACGGGTCGGCCGGGGTCTACTCGGTGGTCGACAAGCCGGACTTCGCGCTGGTCATCCCGGCCGAGCCGGCCGGGTTCCACCTGGTCGAGCAGTATCGCTACCCGGTCGGCGGGCGGTTCTGGGAATTCCCGCAGGGCACCGGGGGCGCGGCCGACCCGGAGGCGCTGGCCCGCGCGGAGCTGGCCGAGGAGACCGGGCTGCGGGCCGGCTCGCTGGAGCGGCTCGGCCACCTCTTCTGCGCGTACGGGATGAGCAGTCAGGGTTTCGACGTGTTCCTGGCCACCGACCTGACCCCGGGGCCGACCGCGCGGGAGGCGACCGAGCAGGACATGCGGCAGCGGCTGGTCGGCCGGGACGAGTTCGAGGCGATGATCCGCGCCGGGCTCGTGGTGGACGACAGCACGCTGGCCGCGTACGCGCTGCTGCTGATGCGCGAGGCCGGCCGGCTCTAGACCGGCCTCTCCAGACCGGCCTAGAGCGCCAGCAGCCGGTCGACCAGCGTGCGGTACTGCCGGAGGGCGACGCGCAGGTCCTCGGTGCCGGTGGAGCCGTCGCCGGCCTTCCAGCCCTCGACCCGCTCGGGGTCGGCGATCGTGTCGGCCAGCGCCTGCAGGACCTCGCGGGCCAGGTCGCCGGCTCCGCGCACGGCCTGCTGCGGGTCGTCGACGAAGTCGCCCTGCAGGTCGCGCCAGCGCTGCTTGAACTCGCCGGTGCGCTCGGCCGACAGCAGTGGGGTCGCCGTGGTCGCGGCCCCGGGCGTGGTGCCCCGGGTGACGGTGACGGCCGGCTTGCCGCCCGCCGGCGGGCTGCTCGCCGACGAGCCGGTCGCCGACGGGCCGGTGCCGGTCGCGGGCCTGTCGCCGTCGGCCTTGTCCGCCGCCCTGCCGGCCGTCCGGTCGGCGTCGGGCCTGTCCGCGGCCCTGCCGGCCGGCCGGTCGACGTCGGCCCCTTCTGCGGCCTGGACGATGGACGGCTTGTCCGCCGGCCGGGCGACGGACGGCTTGTCCGCCGGCCGGACGCCGGACGACGTGTCGGCCCGAGCGGCCGACCCGGCCGGCTTGTCCCCGGCGGGCTTGTCCCCGGCGGGCTTGTCCGCGGCCGCGCTGTCCCCGGCCGGCTTGTCGGCGGCCGGCTTGTCCGCGATCGAGCTGTCCCCGGTCGGCCTGTCCCCGGTCGGCCCGTCCGTGGCC
>DATINN010000337.1:0-6700 GCA_035474175.1 Mycobacteriales bacterium
CCCGGCGACCACCTGCTCGTACGCGCTCTCGACGAGCCGCCCCGACGCCTCCCGGAACGCGTCGGTGTAGCCGTGCCGGGTGAGCCGGTCGACCGCGTTCTTGTACTCGTGCCGCTGCGAGATCTGCGGCTCCAGCCCGACCTTGTCCAGCACGCCGCGCAGGAACGTGCTCTCGGCCGCGATCCCGGTCAGCCCGAGGTCGCCCGAGGGCTGCAGCCAGATCTCCGAGAACCCGGTCGCCAGCAGGTACGGCACCGTCCCCGGGCTGCCCTCCCCGAACGTCTCCGCGTACGCCACCGCGCGCTTGGTCCGCGCGAACTCCCGCACCGCGTCCCGCAGCTCCTGCGCGCGGGCCAGCGGCAGCCCGCCCCCGACCCGCGCGATCAGCCCGGCGACGTCGGGGTCGCGGGCCGCGGTGTGCAGCGCCTCGATCACCGCGCGCAGCGTCGGGCGGCGGCGCCCGGGCAGCATGCTCAGCGGGCCGGCGGCGCTCACCTCCGGCGGCGCCTCGGTCAGGTCCAGTTCCAGCACGAGCGGCTTACCCACGCCTCAACCCTAGGCGCGCCCCCTCACCGCCGCGCCGGTAGCACTTCCCCGTCCGCCACCAGCTCGCCGACGTCGCGACCCAGCGCCCGGGCCAGCTTCAGGTAGGTCAGGAGACCCGCGGCATGATCGCCGCGCTCGATCGAGCCGAGCGTGACGCGGGAGACCGACGCCCGGTGGGCGAGCTCGTCCTGAGACATCGATCGCGCCATGCGAAACAGGCGGACCCGTAAACCCACTGCGTTCAGGTAGGCCCCTTCTCCTTCCCATTCGGTCACCCGACTGATCCTCTCGCTCAGTACGCCGACATCGGCATGTCCCGTTGCAGACATCGCCCTCTGTGATAGATGCTGTCCTGCATCATAGAGAGGGAAACGGGTTTCATGGTGATGCCACGCGCAGCCGAGGCAGCGCCACGGATGATCGCCGCGGGCGCGTTACTCTGCTGTTGTGCAGGTCGATCGGATCTCCGTGGACAGCGGCATCATGGGCGGCGTGCCGTGCATCCGCGGCACGCGGATCCCGGTGGTCACCCTGATCGGCATGCTCGCCGCCGGCCTGGACACCCCGGCGATCCTCGCCGAATACCCGGAGCTGACGGAGACGGACGTCCGGGCGGCGCTGGAGTTCGCGGCTCTGGTGATCGAGGACCTTCCGCCGTCGGTCCCGGGCAGTCCCTGAGGCTCCTCATCGACCAGTGTCTCCCGAGCTCGCTGGCCGATGAGCTGCGTGCTGCCGGCTACGACGCCGCGCACGTGCGGGATATCGGTCTATCCCGGGCGCCCGACGAGGCGATCATCGATCGGGCCGTGGTCGAGCGTCGGATCGTGGTCTCGGCCGACACCGACTTCGGCGACCTGCTCCGACGGGGTCGTCGGACGGCGCCGAGCGTCATCCTGGTCCGCGAGCCCAAGGCCACTCCGCGGCAGCGACTCGCGCTCGTGCTCGGCGTGCTGCGCGAATGCGGCGACCCGCTGACAGCCGGTGCGCTCGTCGTGGTCCGCAGGTCCACTGGCGTCCGGGTGCGGCCACTGCCGCTCGACGTCAGCGGGGATCGGTGACCTGGGTCAGGAAGTGCAGGGTGCCGGTGGGGCGGTGGCGGACGATCAGGTGGAACGGGCGGTCGACCCGGACCGGGATGGGGCGGGGCGGGGCGGTGATCGCGGCCAGCCGGGTCATCATCACGGCGGTGGCGGCGGCGCCCTCGAGCCCGGCCTCGTCCAGGGTGAGCACCGCCTTGTGCACGGCGGCGTCGACCCGCAGGCCCTCCAGCCCGCCGGTCACGCCGGACAGGTCGGCCTCGCGGGAGAACAGCCGGCGGATGCCGAGCGCGGCCAGCGGCTCGACCAGCGACGCCGTGCCGCGGACCTTGACCCGGGGCAGCGACAGCGCCACCTCGCGCTGCCGGGCCGAGTCCAGCAGGCCGGTCAGCACGCCCTCGTCCAGCGGCACCAGGTCCCCCTCCGGGGGCAGCAGCACGTCGGCGACCACGCCCTCGCCGGCCGGGACGGACACCAGCGTCCAGCCGTCGCGGGCCGCGTACGGCAGCTGCCGGGTCACGTGCATCGTCGGCACGTCGACGGGGCCACCCGGGGTGCGGAACGGCTCCGGCCGGGTCTCCGCCTTCGGGAACGGCGCCGTCCAGGCCGCCTTGAGGTAGAGCGCGTTCACCACCACCGCACGGGTCTCAGCGTCGATGAGGCCGGGCTGGATCAGGTCCTCGATCAGCCCCCGGGTGCTCCGCGCGACGTCGGCGTTGATCTCCTGCCGGGCCGCGTCGGCGGCGCCGCGGAAGTCGGCCCCGCGGGCCGCGCCGCCGGGCCAGGACTTCACCGCGGCCAGGTACTCGGCCGCCACCGGCAGGGTCAGGTCGGCCCACAGCGTGTTGGCCACGCCCAGCGTCACGGTCGAGCCCGGCCCGGAGCCGAGCGCGGCCCCGGCCGCCAGGGCGGCGGCCAGCGCGTCCAGGTCGCCGAGCACGGCGGCCAGCTCGTCCCGGGTCGAGCCCCGCGCCCCGGCGGCGACGACCCCGAGGGCGGAGGTCACCGAGTACGGCGACCAGGCGAAGCTGCGCTCCCCGGCGAGCAGCCGGTGCAGCGCGAGCGCGAAGGTCAGATCCGGTGCGGTCACGTCCCCCATGCTGCCAGCCCGGTCGTGGTGGGATGGCCCCGTGCGCCAGCTGCTGCCGTACCCGGCCGAGGACCTGTCCGACGACGACCTGCTGGCGGCGTACGCGCCTGCGGCCGAGGAGCACCTGCGGGTGAACTTCGTCTCCAGTGCCGACGGCGCGGTCACCGTCGACGGCAAGTCCGCCGGGCTGTCCGGCCCGGCCGACAAGCGCGTCTTCCAGCTGCTGCGGGACCTGGCCGACGTGGTCCTGGTCGCCGCGGGCACGATCCGCAACGAGGGCTACGGCTACCCCGACTTCAGCGCCGAGCGCCGCGCCCGCCGCACCGGCGCCGGCCTGGCCGAGCTGCCGACGTTCGCGATCGTCTCCCGCAGCCTCGATCTCGACCTCAGCTCTAGCCTCTTCACCGGCGCGCCGGTGAAGACCGTCGTCCTCACCGACGAGGGCGCCCCGGTCGACCGCAGGCAGGAGCTGTCCGCGTACGCCGAGGTCGTCACCACCGAGGGCCTGACCGGGCACGTCCGGGCGCTGCGGGAGCGCGGCCACCGGCGCATCCTGTGCGAGGGCGGCCCGAGCCTCTTCGCCGGGCTGGTCCGGGAGGGCCTGCTGGACGAGGTGTGCCTGACGATCTCCCCGCTGCTGGTCGGTCCCGGCCCGGGCCGCATCGTGGCCGGCCCCGGGCACGACCCGGTCCCGCTCACCCTGACCACCCTGCTGGAGGAGGACGGCGCGCTGTTCCACCGCTTCGCCGTACGGAAGGGAGACTGACCCGATGGACCTGCCCGTGATGCCGCCGGTGGCCCCGATGCTGGCCAAGTCGGTGAAGGAGGTGCCGACGGAGCCCGGCTACCTCTACGAGCCGAAGTGGGACGGCTTCCGCTGCATCGTCTTCCGCGACGGCGACGAGGTCGAGCTGGGCAGCCGCAACGAGCGGCCGATGACCCGCTACTTCCCCGAGGTGGTCGAGGCGGTCAAGCAGCAGCTGCCGGAGCGCTGCGTGGTCGACGCCGAGATCATCATCGCCACCGGCGACAGGCTCGACTTCGAGGCGCTGCTGCAGCGCATCCACCCGGCCAGGTCGCGGGTCGAGCTGCTGTCCCAGGAGACCCCGGCCAGCCTGGTCGTCTTCGACCTGCTCGCGCTCGGCGACGAGTCCTTCCTGGAGGTGCCGCTGGGCGAGCGGCGCACGAAGCTGGACAAGGCCCTGGCCAAGGTCAAGGCCCCGGTGCACCGGACCAGCGTCACCGACGACCCGGCGGTCGCGCTGGAGTGGTTCGGCACGTTCGAGGGCGCCGGCCTGGACGGGGTGGTGGCCAAGCCGGTCGAGGGCACGTACGAGCCGGACAAGCGGGCCATGCTCAAGATCAAGCACGTGCGGACCGCGGACTGCGTGGTGGCCGGCTTCCGCTGGCACAAGAAGAGCACGCCGGCCGAGCCGCTGCTGGGCTCGCTGCTGCTCGGCCTCTACAACGACGAGGGCACCCTGCAGCACGTCGGCGTCGTCGCCAGCTTCCCGATGGCGCGCCGGGCCGAGCTGGTCGAGGAGCTCGCACCCTGGCGGAAGAACGCGGTCAAGGGCCACCCCTGGCAGGACTGGGCCGAGGCCCAGGCGCACGAGGACGGCCGGCTGCCGGGCGCGCAGTCCCGCTGGAACGCCAAGAAGGACCTGTCCTGGGAGCCGCTGCGGGCGGAGCGGGTGGTCGAGGTCCGGTACGACCACATGGAGGGCACCCGGTTCCGGCACACCACCCAGTTCGTCCGCTGGCGCGACGACCGCGAGCCCCGCTCCTGCACGTACGAGCAGCTGGAGGTCCCGGTCAGCTACGACCTGGCCAGCCTGCTGGCATAGCCCGACCGTCCACCCCCCGACTGCCCGCGCCCGGCTGCTGGCACAGCCCCGACTGCCCGCGGCCGGCTCGGGGGGCCTGGCCTAGGGTTGGGCATGCGCCGGACAGTGCTGGTGACGTTCGTGGCCGCCCTGGCCGTGGCCGGGTGCACGTCGGTCGACGGCAACGGGCGGTACGGCGGGGACCCGATCCCGGGCGCCCCGGCCCCGAGCAGCGCCGCCCCGGCCTCGCCGACGATCTCGCCGGTGACGTTCGACGACTGCACGTCGGTGATCAAGCCGCAGGTCAAGGACTCCCCCGGCGGCGACCGGCCGCTGTCGTTCGGGTGCGGGAAGCTGCGGGTGCCGCTGGACTACCGCGACCCGTCCCGCAAGGCCATCGACCTGTTCCTGCTGCGGGTCCGGATCGCCGGGCAGCAGAAGAAGATCGGCTCGCTGGTGGTCAACCCGGGCGGGCCGGGCGGCTCCGGCGTGGACGCGGCCGTCGGGCTCGGGCTGTCGCTGCCGACCGACGTGCTCAAGCGCTTCGACCTGGTCGGGTTCGACCCGCGCGGGGTCGGGCTGTCGGCGCCGGTGGAGTGCATCTCCGGGACGCTGAAGGACCAGGCCGCCGCGCTCGACCCGGACGCCCGGACGGAGACGGCGTACCGGGCCCAGGTGGCGCTGGCCAAGGAGATCTCCACCTCCTGCCTGTCCAAGTACGGCGACGACCTGCAGCACTACAACACCGAGGAGACCGCGCGGGACCTGGACCTGGTCCGGCAGGGGGTCGGCGACGCGAGGCTGACCTACCTCGGCTACTCGTACGGGACACGGCTCGGGTCGGTCTACGCGCAGCTGTTCCCGAAGAGGGTGCGGGCGCTGGTGCTGGACGGGGCGGTCGACCCGAAGCAGGGCGAGGTCGCGTCCGCGCAGACCCAGGCGGCCGGGTTCGAGCGGGCGTTCGACCAGTTCGCGGCCGACTGCAAGGCCCGCAACGCGGCCTGCCTGATCGGGCCGGACCCGCGCGCCGCGGTCAACCGGCTGCTGGCCACCGCCCGGAAGGCACCGATCCCGGGCGGCAGCGGCGGCCGGAAGGCGACCGCCGGGCACGTGCTGCTGGCCGTCGTCTCCGCCCTGTACGACCGGGGCGACTGGGCCGAGCTGGAGTCGGCGCTGGCCGACGCCACCAACGGCAACGCCAGCGGGCTGTTCACGCTGGCCGACCGCTACAACCAGCGCGACCCCAAGGGCGACTACACCAACCTGACCGACGCGAACATCGCGATCAACTGCGCCGACTCGGCCGAGAAGGTGCCGGACGCGACGGTGCGCCGGACGCTGGCGTCGTGGCGGTCGAAGTACCCGCTGTTCGGGACGTCGCTGGCGCTGGGGCTGCTGACCTGCCAGCAGTGGACGGCGCCGCGGCAGCCGCTGCCGCCGGTGAAGGCGGCCGGGGCGCCGCCGCTGCTGGTGGTCGGGACCGTGCACGACCCCGCCACCCCGTACGCGTCGGCGCAGGTGCTGGCGAGGACGCTGGCGACCGGGCACCTGCTGACCTGGCAGGGCGAGGGGCACACGGCCTACCCCAAGACGCCCTGCGTCACCGCGGCCGTGAACGCATACCTGGTCAGCCTCAAGGTGCCGGGCAGGAACGCCAGCTGCGCCGCCGCCTGACCCCGGTCCGGCGGGTCCGGCCGGACCGGGACGCGGCGGCTCAGGCGGACGTGCGGGTCTGCGAGTGGCTCGCGACGAAGTCGAGGATGCGGCGCCAGGAGTCAGCCCCGGCGTCCTTCCACTCCGCGAATGAGCGGTCGAAGAACGAGTGCGGCGCGCCCTCGTACACGACCCGCTCGTGCTCGACGCCCTGCGCGGTCAGCCGGTCCTCGAACGCCTGCGACTGCTCCGGCGACGTGGCCACGTCGGCGCCCGCGACGAGCAGCAGCATCGGCCGGTGCAGCTGGTCGATCACGTCCTCGACCAGCATCGGCCGGCCGTAGAAGCCGATCACGCCGGCGAGGTCCAGGTCGGCGGCCGACAGCCGCCAGGACTGGCTGCCGCCGAAGCAGAACCCGACCGTGAACAGCGGCCCGGCCCCGGGCCCGGTCCGCAGCCGGTCCATCGCCGCGGCCACGTCGGCCCGCACGTTCGCCGGCTCGACCTGGTCGACGTGCGGCCGGTACTCGAAGTCGTCGCCCCGCTCG
>DATINN010000338.1:0-5261 GCA_035474175.1 Mycobacteriales bacterium
ATCCCCGGGCAGGCCCCCGAGCCCGACCCCGTCTGAGCCTCACCGGTCCGGCCGCCGCCGGGCCGTTTCAGCCGGGCCGGTTCAGCCGGGCCGTTTCAGCCGGGCCGGTTCAGCCGGGCCGGCCGGCGGCCAGGCCGTTGAGGTAGCGCTGCTCGGGGATGCTGGTGGCGAGGCGGGCGGCGGTGGCGTACGCGCCGCGCGCCTCGTCCGGCCGGCCGGCCCGCTCCAGCAGGTGCGCCCGGACCGCGTGCAGGCGGTGGTGCTGGCGCAGCGCCTCGTCCGCCAGCAGCGGCGCCAGCAGGTCCAGCGCGGCGGCGGGCCCGCGGACCTCGCCGACGGCGACGGCGTGGTTGAGCGTCACCATCGGCCCCGGCGCCCGCTCGGCCAGCATCCGGTAGAGCAGCTCGATCTGGGCCCAGTCGGTCGCGGCCGCCGTCGGCGCCTCCGCGTGCACGGCCGCGATCGCCGCCTGCAGCTGGTACGGGCCGACCGGCCCGGCCGGCAGCGCCGCCTCCACCAGCGCGACCCCCTCGGCGATCAGGGCCCGGTCCCAGCGGGACCGGTCCTGGGCCGCCAGCGGCACCAGCGACCCGTCCGCCGACGTCCGCGCCGCCCGGCGCGCGTCGGTCAGCAGCATCAGCGCCAGCAGCCCGCTCACCTCCCCCGCCGCCGGCAGCAGCCGGTGCAGCGTGCGGGTCAGCCGGATCGCCTCCGCCGCCAGCGACGTGTCGGTCAGCCCGGTCCCGGTGGTGGCCGTGTGGCCCTCGGTGAAGACCAGGTAGAGCACCTGCGCCACCGCCGCCACCCGCTCCGGCAGCTCGGCCGCGGCCGGGACCGGGAACCGGGCCCCGACCTGCCGCAGCCGGGCCTTGGCCCGGCTGATCCGCTGCGCCATCGTCGCCTCCGGCACCAGGAACGCCCGGGCGATCTGGGCCGTGCTCAGCCCGCCGACGGCCCGCAGCGTCAGCGCGACCTGGGCCGGGCGGGCCAGCGCCGGGTGGCAGCACAGCAGCAGCAGGCCGAGCGAGTCGTCCCCGTCGGCCACCTCGGGGACGACCTCCTCCCGGCCGGCCCGCTCTTCCCGCTCGGAGCGGGCCCGGTCCGAGCGCCACTGGTCGACCAGCCGGCGGGAGGCGACCCGGATCAGCCAGGCCCGGGGGTTGTCCGGGGTGCCCTCGACCGGCCACTGCCGGGCCGCCGCCAGCAGCGCCTCCTGCACGGCGTCCTCGGCCGCGTCGAAGTCGCCGTACCGGTGCACGAGCGCGACGAGGACGTGCGGCGCGCACTCGCGCCACACGGACTCCAGGCCGCCGCCGGTCACCGGTCCCTCACTCGTCGCTGCCCCCGGCCCACATCGCCGGGCGCAGCTCGACCGTGCTGCCCGGACCGGCGAACTGCGCCGCGATCTGCTCGGCCCGCTCCCGGGTGGCGGTGTCGATGAGGAAGAAGCCGGCCAGTTGTTCCTTCGCTTCCGCGTACGGCCCGTCGGTGGCGACGTGGCCCTCCGGGGTCCAGCCGTAGATCGTCGAGGACGCGGGGTCGGCCAGCGCCTCGGCCGTGACGAACTCCCCGGAGGCGGAGATCTCGGTCAGCAGCGCCTCGAACTCCTTGTCCGCCCGCTGGTGGTACTCCGGCGGCAGCGCCCGGCCCTCGCGGGTGTACGCCGAGGTCGGGTGGCCCCACGGGTCCGGGTTGGAGTGGATCAGGATCACGTACTTCATGGTGGGCCTCCTGTCGGTGCGGGTCGTCCGACCCGCACCCCGGACGTCGGAGCCGGAAAATCGTTCTCGACACCCCAGCACAGTTTGGTTCCATCTCTTTCCGTGGACACACGGGAGTGGTTGGACGGCCGGGTGGCGGCGCACGAGTTCAGCGGCGCCGCGCTGGTGCGTCGCGGCGGCGAGACCGTCTTCGCGTACGCGGGCGGGGTGGCCGACCGCCGGCACGGCGTGCCGGTGACGGAGGCGACCCGGTTCACGGTCGCCTCGGTGACCAAGATCGTCACCGCCGCCACCGCGCTGCGGCTGGTCGGGCGGGGCGCGCTGACCCTGGACGGGCCGGTCCTCGACGTGCTGCCGGCGGCGCAGCACACGGCCGCGCTGAGCCCCGGGGTGACCCTGCACCACCTGCTCACGCACACCTCCGGCCTGCCCAACTACCACGACGGCGAGGACGAGACCTGGGAGTCGTGGCTGTCGTGCTGGGACCGGGTGCCGCCGCAGCGGGCCCGCGGGCCGGCCGACCTGCTGCCGCTGTTCCGCGACCTGCCCGCGCAGGCGCCGCCGGGCGCGCGGTTCGCGTACGCCGACGCCAACTTCATCCTGGCCGGGCTGCTGGTCGAGGCGGTGACGGGCCGGCCGTTCGGGGCCGTCGCGACCGAGGAGGTGCTGGTCCCGGCCGGGATGGCCGAGTCCGGGTTCGACCAGCGCGACGACGACCCGGCCGGGATGGCGACCGGCTACCGGCACGAGCCGGGCGTGCCGTTCGAGCGCTGGAAGTCCAACGTGTTCGCGGTGCCCTCGGGCGGGATGCCCGACGGCGGCCTGGTCACCACGACGGCCGACCTGGCCCGGCTGCTCGACGCGCTCCCCGCGCTCCTGGGCCCGGAGACGTACGCGGCGATGAGCACGGCCCGCGACGGCCGGACCGAGGGCACCCACCGGTACGGCTACGGCCTGGAGCTCGGCTACACCGGCGACGAGCGGGTCGTGCTCGGGCACGGCGGCCTGGACCCCGGCATCTCCGCGGCCGTGGCCCGCTACCCGGCCGCGGACACCACGATCGTGGTGCTGTGCAACCACGACCGAGGCTCCTGGCCGGTCTACGCGCGGCTCGCGGCGGACGCCGGCCGCACCGATCCCCGGGACTGACCCGGGGCCGGTAGCGTTCCGGCCGTGCCCTTCCCGAAGCGGTTGGCCCGGTTCAACCGGGTCGTCACCAACCGGATCACCTACCCGGTCGCCCGCACGCTGCCCGGCTTCGGGGTGGTGCTGCACACCGGGCGCCGGTCCGGCCGGGCCTACCGGACGCCGGTCAACGCGTTCCGGACCGCGACCGGGTACGTGATCGCGCTGACGTACGGGGCGGACTCGGACTGGACCCGCAACGTGCTGGCGGCCGGCGGGTGCACGCTGCTGACCCGGGGGCGGGCGGTCGCGCTGCGCGACCCGCGGGTGGTCCGGGACGACGGGCCGGACGCGATCCCGGCGCCGATCCGGGCGTTCCTGCGCCGGGCCGACGTGACGGAGTTCCTGGAACTGACCGGCCCGCGCTGACCGGGCCGAGCCGACCGGGCCGAGCCCCCAGCGCCGGACCGGGCCCGGTCGCCGAGGCGGGCCGCGACCGTACGGCCCGTCGTAGCTGGCGTGGTCGGCGGCCCAGGACGGACCATGCCGCCACCCT
Organism: Mycobacteriales bacterium; assembly: GCA_035474175.1. Lineage (GTDB taxonomy): Bacteria > Actinomycetota > Actinomycetes > Mycobacteriales > CADCTP01 > CADCTP01. The sequence continues at coordinate 3,403 of DATINN010000338.1, forward strand.
AAGGAGCCACCGGCCTCACGGCCTGCCGGGGCGGTACGCCTCCACCAGCCGGTCCATCACCGCGTCGAGCCGGGCGTCGGTCCGCTGCCGGGCCGGGTCCGCGTCGTGCCAGGCCGCGATCTCGCGGGCGCCCCGCTCGAACGGGATGGTGGCGACCCAGCCCGGCACCACCGACTTCAGCTTGCCGTTGTCGAAGACCATCGAGTGGGCCTTGTCGCCGAGCAGGCCGGCGCCCCAGTCCGGGTCGGCGGCGGCGATCGCGTCCGACGGGACGTGCACGATCCGCGCCTCCACGCCGAGGGCCGCGGCCAGCGCGCGGGCGATCTGGTCCCAGGTCGGGGTGTCGTCGGAGGTGAGGTGGAAGGCCTCGCCGAGCGTGCGCGGGTGCCCGAGCAGCGGCACGAACCCGCGGGCGAAGTCCTCGTGGTGGGTCAGCGTCCACAGCGACGTCCCGTCGCCGTGCACGACGACCTCCTTGCCCGCGCGCATCCGGCCCAGCACGGTCCAGCCGCCGTCGAACGGCACCATCGTCCGGTCGTAGGTGTGCGACGGCCGGACGATCGTCATCGGGAACCCCTCCTCCCGGTACGCCGCGACCAGCACGTCCTCGCAGGCGATCTTGTCCCGCGAGTACTGCCAGAAGGGGTTGCGCAGCGGCGTCGACTCGGTGACCGGGACCCGCGCCGGCGGCGTCTGGTACGCCGAGGCCGAGCTGATGAACACGTACTGCCCGGTGCGGCCGCGGAAGAGGTCGATCGCGGCCCGGACGTGGTCGGGGGTGAACGCCAGCCAGTCGACCACCGCGTCGAACTCGCGGTCGCCGAGCGCGGCCCGCACCGCGGCCGGGTCGCGGACGTCCGCCTGCACCGCCTCGGCCTGCGGCGGCAGCGGCCGGATGGTGGACCGGCCCCGGTTGAGCACGGTCAGCTCGATCCCGCGCTCGACCGCGAGCGCCGAGCAGGCCGAGCTGATGACCCCGCTGCCACCCAGGAAGAGGACCTTCATGAAACCCAGCCTAGGGCCGTCGGTCGACGCCGCTGCTGCCGTCCGGCGAGCTTGCGGGGCCCGGCCCGGTCGCCCCTCGTCCATGGCGCCGCAGACTAGCGCCCGCCACGATGGCGGGATGCGGACGTTCCTCTCCCCCGGCGACGTACGGGGCCTGGTCGCGGCCGGGTTCGGCCCGGACCGGCGGCTGACCGGGCTGGACCGGCTGGCCGGCGGCAGCAAGAAGGGCGTCTACCGGCTCACCCTGGACGACGGCGGCACCGCGGTGCTCTACCTCTGGGCCGCGGGCGAGAACTACTGGCCGCCGGCCGCGGCCGTCCCGGACGACCCGTTCACCGACGCCTCCGGCGCGGGGCTGTTCGCCGCCGCCCACGCCGCGCTGACCGGGGCCGGCGTCCGGGTCCCGCGGCTGCTGCTGCTGGACCGGGACGGCCGCCATCTGGACGCGGACGCCGCGCTGGTCGAGGACGCCGGGTCGGTCACGCTGGAGTCGCTGCTGGGGACGGACGCCGCCGCCGCCCCGCTGGCCGGGCTGGACGCCGCCCTGCGGCGGATGCGGGCCACCACCGGCCCGCACTGGGGGAAGGTCGCCGGCACCGGGCCGCCGCCGGTCCGGGCCGAACCCGGCCGCGACCAGACCCCGTACGTCGCCGGGGGAGAGGAACGTCCGCATCCCGCCATCCTGGCGGGCGCTGGTCTGCGGCGCCATGGACGAGGGCGACCGGGCCGGGCCCCGCAAGCTCGCCGGACGGCAGCACCGGCTTCGACTGACGGCCCTAGGCTGGGTTTCATGAAGGTCCTCTTCCTGGGTGGCAGCGGGGTCATCAGCTCGGCCTGCTCGGCCCTCGCGGTCG
>DATINN010000339.1:0-4302 GCA_035474175.1 Mycobacteriales bacterium
GCGTGGCCCTGCTCGGCGCCCGGCCGGGCGAGGTCGTCGTGTCGGACTCGACCACCGTCAACCTCTACAAGCTGGCCGCCGCCGCGGTGGCGGCCCGGCCCGGCCGGACGACCGTGCTCTCCTCGGCGGACGAGTTCCCGACCGACCGCTACGTGCTGCAGGGGTTGTGCGCGTCCGCCGGCCTCACCCTGCGGGACATCCCGTCGCATGTGGACAGTGGTGTCCCGGTGTCCGCGGTGCGGTCGGCCCTGGACTCCTCGGTGGCGCTGGTGGTGCTGTCGCACGTGGCCTACCGGTCGGGCGCGCTGCTGGACCTGCCCGCGATCACCGCCGCCGCGCACGAGGCCGGCGCGCTGGTGCTGTGGGACCTGTCCCACTCCGGCGGCTCCGTCCCGGTCGGGCTGGCCGACGCGGGCGCGGACCTGGCCGTGGGCTGCACGTACAAGTACCTCAACGGCGGACCGGGCGCGCCGGCCTACCTCTACGTCCGCTCGGAGCTGCAGGAGTCGCTGCGGCAGCCGATCCAGGGCTGGTTCGGATCGGCGGACCAGTTCGCGATGGGGGCCGCGTACGAGCCGGCGCCGGGGATCGACCGGTTCCTGGTCGGCACTCCCCCGGTGCTGTCGCTGGTCGCGGCCGAGGAGGGCGCCCGCGTGTCCGCGTCGGCCGGCATCGAGCGGCTGCGGGCGAAGGGGCAGGCGATGAGTTCCTACCTGATCACGCTGGCCGCGGACTGGCTGTATCCCCTGGGGTTCCGGCTCGCGTCCCCGGCCGACCCGGAGCTGCGCGGGTCGCACGTGTCGCTGGAGCACCCGCAGGCGTGGCAGATCTGCCAGGCGCTGCTGGACCGCGGGGTGGTGCCGGACTACCGCACGCCCGACCGGCTGCGCCTCGGCCCGGCCCCGCTCACCACCCGCTTCACCGAGGTGTACGACGCGCTGTCGGTGATCCGCACGGTCGTCACCGCCGGCGACCACCTGCGTTACCCGGCCGGCCGGGCCCGGGTCACCTGAGCCCGGCTCACCCGACGCCCGGCCGGCGTCGCGGTCAGGACTGCCTGGCCTGAGCCCGTGCGGCTCCCAGCGCTCAGGACTGCCTGGCCTGAGCCCGCACGGCTCCCAGCGCTCAGGACTGTCTGGGGCGGCGGCGTTCCAGGACGATGGCGAGCGTCGGGCACTGCTGGGCGGCGCGCTGGGCGTGGCCCTCCAGCTCGGCCGGGACCTCGGCGATGCCCGGCATCGGGTAGCCCCACTCGTCGGTGCTGAGCAGCTCCGGCAGCAGCTCGGCGCAGATGCCGTGCCCGTCGCAGGTGATCGGGTTGACCCGCAGGCGCAGCCGGCCGGCCCGGTTGGCCGGGGGCTTCGGCGGCTCCTTCGGTGTCTTCGGGGCCTTGCGGGCCCGGGCCGCGCTCGGGATCGGCGTCGTCGGGCGGCGTACCGGGGGTGGCGGCTGCGCCGGCCGGGTCAGGTAGTCCGCCATCGGCGGGTCGGCGACCGGCGGCTCCGGCGCGCGCCGGCGGCCGACGTAGTCCTCCCGGAAGGCGGTGCTCCCGAACGCCTCCCGCGCCGAGCGCTCCTGGTACGCCGGGGGCTGGTCGTAGGCGGGCTGCTCGTACGCGGGCGGCTCGTGGGCCGGCGGGCGTTCGTAGGCCGGCGGGCGTTCGTAGGCGGGCGGCTCGTACGCGGGCGGCTGCTCGTAGGCGGGCGGCGTCTCGTAGGCCGGCGGCTGCTCGTAGGCCGGCGGGGTCTGGTAGCGGGATGCCGGGGGCTGGTACGCGGGCGGCGCCTCGTAGGCCGGCGCTTCGTAGGCGGCAGGCGCTTCGTAGGCGGGGAGCTGGTAGGGCGCCGGAGCGGGCGGCTCGTAGCTCGGCGTCTGGTACGCCGACTCGTAGGCCGGCCGCTGGTAGGCGGCCGGCTCGTAGGCCGACGGCCGTTCGTAGGCGGGCGGCTCGGCCGGAGCGGGCGGCTCGTATACCGGCGTGGCCGGCGTCCGGTAGGCCGACCCGTAGGCCGCCGGCGCCTCGTACCCGGACGGCGGCTCGTAGGCGGCCGGCTCGTAGGCGGGGCGTTCGTACGCGGGACGTTCGTAGGCCGGCGGCTCGTAGGCGGGTGCGTCCGGCGTCCGGTGGGATCCCCGCGAGTACGGCGCCGGCGGCTCATAGGCGGGACGCTCGTACGCCGGCGGTTCGTAGGCGGGCGGCTCCGGCGCCGGAGGCGTCGGGTAGGACGGCGAGTAGGACGGCGGCGCGTACGCCCGGTCCCGAGAAGCAGGCGCCGCCCCGTGCGACTGCGGTTCGTAGGACTGCGGCGCGTACGACGGCGGCGGCTGATACGTCGGCGCGGCGTCGTAGGCCGCGGGCGCCTCGTAGGCGGCCGACCCGGACGCCAGCCAGTCCGCGATCGACTCCTCCGCGTCGGCCCGGTGCCGGGACCGCCGCGACGACTCCCCGTCCGAGGAGGAGTGCCGGCTCATCGCCCGCCCGCCTTCCGCGCAGCCCCGGCCCCGGCCCCGGCGCGGGCACCGGCCCCAGCCCGGGCACCGGCCCCGGCCCCGGCCCGCGCCTTCTCCGCCGGCAGCGGCAGCACCCCGCGCACCGGCCGCCCGCACCACCCGGACAGGTGCCGCTCCACGTCCTCGGCGAACACCTCCAGCGCGCTCTCCACGACGCCCGCCGTCCCGTCCGGGTGCGAGCACGCGCCCCGCCCGGCGACCTGCGAGCACCACCGGTGCAGCCGCGCCACCGTCGACCGGTCGCCCTTGCCGGTGGCCAGCGCGGTCAGCGAGCCCGCGATCGCGGGCAGCCCGTTGAGGCAGGCGCCGCACTGCCCGGCCGACTGGTCGGCGAGGTAGCGGGCCAGCCGCGCGGTCTCGTCCAGCCCGCAGGCCCGGTCCGGCAGCGCGATCACGATCCCGGCCCCGAGCGACCCGCCGGCGGCGGCCAGGCCCGCGTGCGACAGCGGCGTCGCCAGCGCCGTGGTCGCCGGCAGCCAGCGCCCGGCGCACCCGCCGACCAGCACCGCGCCGACCGGCTCGGTCAGCCAGCCGACCGCGGACAGCGCCGCCTCGACCGTCGCGCCCACCGGCACCTCGACCACGGCCGGCTGCGCGACCGCGCCGCGCACGGTCAGCACCAGCGAGCCCGGCTCGGCCGGCTCGCCGACCTGCCGGAACCAGCCCGCCCCGTACCGGGCCAGCAGCGCGAGGTTGGCCAGCGTCTCCACGTTCTGGACCAGCGTCGGGCGGCCCTTCACCCCGCGCTCGGCCGTGTGCGGCGGCCGGAACGTCGGCAGCGCCGACCCGCCGGACAGCAGCTGCGCGGTGGCCGAGGACTCGCCGGTGACATACCGGTCGGGCGCCGGGACGAGCTTCATCGGCACCTCGTCGAGCTTGGCCCGGCGGCGTTCGGCCAGGGCCCGCTCCATCACGTCGTACACGCCGGGGCGGCCGACCACCGACACCATGATCTGCCGGGCCTCGACCGCGTCGGCGGCGACCTGGGCCCCGTCCAGGATGAGGTGCGGCAGCCGGCTGATGAGGAACGCGTCCTTCTCGCCGAGCGGGTCCCCGGCGGCGCCGTTGACCACGACGACGGCCTTGCCCCGCACGGCCCGGACCGCGGCGACCTTGGCCTCGACCGGGAACCCGGCGCCGCCGCGGCCGCGCAGCCCGCTCTCGGCGATGACCCGGCCGGCCCCGGCGGTGGTCAGCGACCCGTACGTGGCCTGGTGCTCGGCCAGCGACACCGGCCGCCCGTCCGGCCGCACCGACGCCAGCAGCCGCGGCATCCCGGCCGCGCCCGCGGGCCGCTCGGACGGCGAGGTCCGCACCGACCGCCGCTCCCACATGCCGGTCGGCCACTCGCCGGTGATCTCCCCGGTGGCGGCCCGGGACGGCGTCCGCTGCCCGGGGATGTCCTCGCGGACCCACTCGCCGGTCGGGGAGGTGTCCGTCCAGGCCCGCCGGTGCGACGGCGGCGCGGTCACTTCTGCCCCGTGCTCTGCGTGGTGCCGGAGCGCTTCGACCAGCCCGGCGCGAACGGCCCCTGCTTGGCCCAGGTGAACACCAGCGCGATCGCGCACGCCGTGACCAGCACGGCGCTGGTGCGCAGCAGTGCCCGGCGGGGCCAGCCCTCCACGATGCGCCACGCGAACGCCAGCAGCACCAGCACGACGCAGGCCACGGTGAACCAGACCGACCAGGCCTTGCGCGTGTCCGATCCCGTTCCCAGCGCGTGCACGATGCCCAAAGGCCAGCAGGCGTACGAGGTCCAGTGCACCGCGCGCCAGGTCTCGTAACCGATCC
>DATINN010000340.1:0-1852 GCA_035474175.1 Mycobacteriales bacterium
TACGGAGCTGGCCCAGGGTGTGCCCGATCTCGCCGCCGTCGGCGGACAGCGTCAGCGACCCCCGGCTCAGCGGCAGGGTGGCCGTGAGCACCCCGCCGGCACCGCTCTCGACCGGCACGGACGCGGTGTCCACGGCTGGCCGGGGCGGGCGCGGGCCGGGGCGTCCGGCACCGCCGGGCGGCGGGAAGTTGCGGCCGTACACGGCCGAGCCGCCGTCCTGGACCACCGCGGTGATGCCCTGGCCGGTGAGCCGGTCGGCCAGGTCCTGGTCGGTGTAGCCGCGGGCGGCCAGCAGCTGCGCGAACCCGGCCCGCTCGGTCAGCCGGTCCCGCAGGTCGTCGTGCAGCCGCGCCGCCAGGACGGCGTTGACCAGCAGCCCCAGCCCGACCAGGGCCACCGCCATGAGCCCCAGGACGGCGAGCACGACCCGGACCCGCAGGCTCGGCGTCCTCATGCGTCGACCCGGTAGCCGATGCCGCGGACGGTGTTGATCAGGCGGGGGCCGTGGGCCTCCAGCTTGCGGCGCAGCGCGGAGACGTGCGCCTCGACCAGGTTGGGGTCGTACTCGTCGTAGCCCCAGACCTGGGTCAGGATCTGCGTCTTGGACAGCACCCGGCCCCGGTTGCGGACCAGGTAGGCCAGCAGCCGCAGCTCGGTCGCGGTCAGCGGCACCGGCTCCCCGCCGACCAGCACCCGGCCGGCGTCCTCGTCCAGCGTCAACCGCCCCACCTCCACCGTCGGCGACACCAGCCGGCCGGTCCGCCGCAGCACCGCCCGCAGCCGCGCCACCAGCTCGACCAGCACGAACGGCTTGACCAGGTAGTCGTCCGCGCCGGCGGCGAAGCCGGCCAGCCGGTCCGGCAGGGCGTCCCGGGCGGTGACGAACACGATCGCGGCCTCGCCCAGCTCGCGCAGCCGCCGGGCCAGCGCCAGCCCGTCCGGGCCGGGCAGCGAGATGTCCAGGACCGCGGCGTCCGGCCGGAACCGGGCCACCGCCGCGTCCAGCTCGCGGCCGTCGGCGGCGGCCAGGACGACGAAGCCGGCCGCCTCCAGCGCGCTCGCGACGCTCTCCCGGAGCACCGGCTCGTCCTCCACGACCAGGACGCGGGCGGCGGTCATGGGCGCAGTCTCGGACCCGGACCTGTGCAGTTGCTGAACTTCAGCCCGTCTTCAGGTACGAGGCGCACGGTGGGTCCCGTGAACCCAGACACTCCCGACTGGATCTCCGGCGGACCCGCGCCGGCCCCCAGCTCCGCTTCCCGTACCGGCCGGCGGCTCGCGGTCGCCGGCGTCGCCGCGGCCGCGCTGGCCGTCGGCGGTGTCGCCGTGGCCCAGGCCGCCACCTCCAACGCGCCGTCGCCCTCCCCGTCCGGGTCGTCGTCGGCCTCCCCGGGCGCCTCGGCCTCCCCGGGTGCCTCGGCCTCCCCGGGTGCCCCGGCCTCCCCGGGTGCCCCGGGCGCCCCGGGCGAGCGCGGGCCCCGCGAGCACGCACCGCACCTGGCCGGCACCGTGGTCTCGGCCGCGGACGGCACCATCACGATCACCGACATCGAGGGCTTCCAGCGGACCATCCACACCTCGTCCGCCACGACGTACTCGGACGGGCTGACGGCGACGCCCACGGCCGGCACCAGGATCGTGGCCGAGGGCACGGTCGACTCGGACAAGACCTCGCTCAAGGCGACGAGGATCGCCAAGCTGCCGGACCGGCCGGCACGGGGTCGCGGCTTCCCCGGCGGCGGTCCCGGCGGGTGGCCCGGCCGGCACCACGACCGCGACGGCACCCCGCCCTCCGGCGCACCGGCGCCGCCCTCGGATGCGCCGACCCCGCCGTCCGGCGCACCCACCCCGC
>DATINN010000341.1:0-1838 GCA_035474175.1 Mycobacteriales bacterium
CCGCCCAGTCCCGGCCGGCCCAGTCCCGCCTGGCCCGAGTCTGGCGGCCCGGGTCCCGCCGGCCCGGGTCCCGGCGGCCCGGGTCCGGCGGCGGCCCGGGTCCGGCGGCGGCCCGGGTCCCGGCGGCCCGGGTCCGGCGGCCCGGATACGGGCGGCCGGGTCATGCGGACCCGGGCCGTCCGGGAGGGTCAGTCGCCGTGGAGCGGCACCGGCAGGTCCGGGGGCGGCGCGATCGTCGCCCACCGCTCCAGGTTCTGGTCGGTGGCGACCGCGGCCGAGCCGGCGAAGCGGACCACCGCGGCCCGGTCCAGCACGTCGTCCGGGAACGCCCCCCGCGACGCCGCCTTCCGCACGCCGTCCAGCGGCAGCGGCGCGGCCGAGGCCAGGAAGACCACGTTGCCGGCGTCCCGCTCCCGCAGCAGGTCGCGCTCGGCCACCAGCCCCACGTGCTCGAACGCGGCCAGCAGCGTCGCCGCCTCGGCCCGCGACACCCGCAGCGGCGGGCAGTCGATGACGTTGAGCAGGTAGATCCCGTCCGGCCGCAGCACCCGCCGCACCTCCCGGGCGAACTCGACCGTGGCCAGGTGGGCCGGCACCACCACGCCGGCGAACGCGTCCCCGACCACGACGTCGGCCGACGCCGGGGGCTGCCGTTCCAGCCGGGCCCGGGCGTCGCCGACCCGGACCCGCAGCCCCGGCGACGGCGCCAGCCCGAGGTGCTCGCGGGCGATCCGGACCAGCTCCCCGTCGTACTCGAAGACGACCTGGCGCGACCGCGGCCGCGTCGCCGCGACGTACCGGGGCAGCGTGAAGCCGCCGCCCCCGATGTGCAGCACGTCCAGCGGCTGCCGGGCCGGCCGGAACAGGTCGATCACGTCGCCGATCCGCCGGACGTAGGAGAACTCCAGGTGGGTCGGGTCGGCCAGGTCCACGTACGAGCTCTCGTGCCCGTCGAGGAAGATCATCCGGCCCGACGGCCGGGACGGGTCGCCCTCGATGCTCACGGTCGAGTGCGACGCCTGCAGGTCGTACGGCGGGACCGGGGGGAGGGCAGCGGCGGCGCCGGGCCTGGTGCGATGCCCGGCATCCCGGACGGAGCTGCGGCGGTGCATGATCCCAGGGTGGCACGCGCGACCGCTTGTACGTTCTGCCGGATCGTCGCGGGGGAGCTGCCGGCCGTGGTCGTGCTCGACACCCCGGACCTGCTGGCCTTCCTGGACACCAAGCCGGTCTTCCGCGGCCACGTGCTGCTGGTGCCGAAGGTGCACGTGACGACGTTCAAGGAGCTGCCGCCGGAGCTGGTCGGCGACTTCGCGGCCACCGCGCAGCGGCTCGAGGTGGCGGTGGAGACCGGTCTGGACGTGCCCGGCTCGATGGTGCTGGTCAACAACATCGTGAGCCAGTCCGTACCCCATCTGCACCTGCACGTCATCCCGCGGCGGCCCAAGGACGGTCTGCGGTTCTGGCTCGGCCCACGGCATCCGTACACGGCCGAGGATCCGCCGGAAGGGTATGCGGAGCGCATCAAGTCGAATCTGAAGAGTAACTAGTCACTTTCAGTGTGTCGGTTGTAACCGTCAGTGATATCTGGGTAAGGTCCCTCAGCCGAGCCGGGGGGACCGTGCCGGCACTGTCGTCATCACCCACTGGGGGTCTCTCGCATGTCCACTCGTCGCCGTTTGGCGGTCTCGCTCGTGGCCGCAGCCGCGGCCGCCGGCGCTATCCCGCTGTTCGTCGGCTCCGGCACATCCGGCGCCGCGCCTGCGCCCGCCGGATGCCCGTCGAACCCGAGCTTCGACTTCACCATCCCGACGCCGGTCGGCCCGCCGACCACCACG
>DATINN010000342.1:0-7074 GCA_035474175.1 Mycobacteriales bacterium
TGATCCACACCCAGGACAGCGCGGAGGCGAAGAGCACCACGAGCGCGACCGCGGCGCCGACGCCACGAGGGCACCCTGGCGACGCCCGCTGACGCGCGACCACCCTCCCGGACACCGAGGACTGTGAACTTTAACCCTCCGTGCGGAACCGTACGTCCAGCCAGGTGACGGGTACTCGGTCAGCGTATTGACGGAGTCATGATCCGTGGGTGACGCTGATGTTAACGCTAACGCCTGCGGTGCGGCCGCCCGATCCCCGCGGCTCCCGTCCCGTCGCGCCGGCCCGACCGGCGCCCCCGACAGGGAGAAGCCATGCATTGGAGAAGGACACCGGCCCGGGTCGCGGCGTCGGCCCTCGCCGCCGCGACCCTGACGGCCGGCCTGGTGGTCGCCGTGCTGACCGCCGCCCCGGCCCAGGCCGCCACCGGACCGTGTGACATCTACGCGTCCGGCGGCACGCCCTGCGTCGCCGCGCACTCCACCACCCGCGCCCTGTTCGGCACCTACAGCGGCCGTCTCTACCAGGTGCGCCGGGCCTCGGACAACACCGTGCGCGACATCGGCACGCTGGCCCCGGGCGGCACGGCGGACTCCGCCGTCCAGGACTCCTTCTGCGCCGGGACGACCTGCCTGATCACCGTGATCTACGACCAGTCCGGCCGCAACAACCACCTCACCCAGGCGCCGCCCGGTGGCTTCGCCGGACCGGCCCCGGGCGGCTTCGACAACCTCGCCAACGCCACGGCGGCCCCGGCCACCCTCGGCGGCCACCGGGTCTACGGCGTCTTCGTGGCCCCCGGTACGGGCTACCGCAACAACACCGCCACCGGGACCGCGACCGGCGACCAGCCCGAGGGCATGTACGCGGTCCTCGACGGCACCCACTTCAACGGCGGCTGCTGCTTCGACTACGGCAACGCCGAGCGCAACAGCCGCGACAACGGCAACGGCACCATGGAGGCGATCTACTTCGGCAACATCAAGGTCTGGGGCTTCGGCACCGGCAACGGGCCGTGGATCATGGCCGACCTCGAGAACGGCCTCTTCTCCGGGGTGAACTTCGGGTTCAACGCCAACGACCCCAGCATCAGCAACAGGTTCACCACGGCCGTCATCAAGGGCCGGGCCGGCCAGTGGGCGATCCGCGGCGGCAACGCCCAGACCGGTGGCCTGTCCACCTTCTACGAGGGCAGCCGGCCCAACGTCGCCGGCTACAACCCGATGCGCAAGGAAGGAGCCATCATCCTCGGCATCGGCGGCGACAACAGCATCGGCGCGGCCGGCACGTTCTACGAGGGCGTCATGACCTCCGGCTACCCGTCGGCGGCGACCGAGAACGCCGTCCAGGCGAACATCACCGCGGCCGGCTACGGCACGACCACCACCGCCAACCCGTTCACCCCCGGCTCCCGCGTCTCGCTGCAGGCCACCACCGCCTGCTGCACCGGGGACTACCTGCAGCACAACACCGCCGACGACAACGTGGTGATCGCGCCGGTGACGACGACCAGCTCGGCCACCGTCAAGGGCAACGCCACCTGGGTCGCCCGGGCCGGGCTCAGCGACAGCTCCTGCGTGTCGTTCGAATCGGCCAACGCGGCCGGCCGGTTCCTGCGGCACCAGAACTTCCAGCTCCACCTGCAGAGCAACGACGGCACGGCGCTGTTCGCCCAGGACGCGACCTTCTGCCCGCAGGCCGGCAACAGCGGCCAGGGCTGGTCGTTCCGCTCGACGAACTTCCCGGACCGGTACGTACGCCACTTCAACTTCACCGTCTACATCGCGAGCAACGGCGGCGCCAACGCCTTCGACGCGACCGGCTCGTGGGCGGCCGACACCAGCTGGCTGCGGGCCAACCCCTGGGCCTGACCGGCCGATCCGGCGCCCTCGCCCCCGGGCGAGGGCGCCGGTCCGTCAGTGCAGCCCGGCCGCCAGCCGGTGGTAGGCGGCGTTCCAGCGCAGCTCCTGCCGTACGCGGGGAGTCGTGCTGGTCCGGTCGATGAGGACCAGCTCGGTCCGGGTCAGCTCCGCGAACTGGTCGACGACGTCGGCGTCCAGCGCGGTGGAGAGCACCGTGTGGTGCGGTCCGCCGGCGGTGAGCCAGCTCTCGGCCGAGGTCGGCAGGTCCGGGTCGGGCTCCCAGACCGCGCTGGCGACCGGCAGCGCGACGAGCTCCTCGTCCGGTGGCACCACGGTGATCGTGTTGCCGACCAGCCGGAACCGGTCGCCCAGGTCGGCGATCCCGACCACGATCCCGGGACCGGGCGCGGCCGAGAACTTCAGCCGCACCGGGTCCTCCCGGCCGCCGATGGACAGCGGGTGGATCTCCAGCGTGGGCCGGCCGGCCGCGATGGACGGGCAGACCTCGAGCATGTGCGCGCCCAGGATCCGCTGCGGTCCCGGACCGAGGTGGTAGGTGTAGTCCTCCATGAACGACGTGCCGCCGGGCCGGCCGTACGCGGCCGCCTTGAGCGTGGCCAGCAGCATCGAGGTCTTCCAGTCGCCCTCTCCCCCGAACCCGTAGCCGTCGGCCATCAGCCGCTGCACGGCCAGCCCGGGCAGCTGCCGCAGGCCGCCGAGGTCCTCGAAGTTCGTGGTGAACGCGCCGAAGCCGCCGTCGGTGAGGAACCGGCGCAGCCCGGCCTCCAGCCGCGCGCCGTAGCGCAGGTCCTTGCGCCGGGCCCCGCCGGCCCGCAGCTCCGGCGCCACGTCGAAGAGGTCGTCGTACTCCTCGACCAGGGCGTCGATGGCCGCCTCCTCGACGTCGTCGACCACGGCGGCCAGATCGTTGACGCCGTACGTGTTGACGGACACGCCGAAGTGCAGCTCGGCCTCGACCTTGTCGCCCTCGGTGACGGCGACGTCGCGCATGTTGTCGCCGAACCGGGCCAGCCGCAGCGAGCGCATGGTGGTCACGGCGACGGCGGCCCGCGCCCAGGAAGCTACCCGGGACGCCGTCCGCGGGTCGGACACGTGCCCGGCGACCGTGGTGCGCACGACGCCGACCCGGCCCTGGATGTAGCCGAACTCGCGGTCGCCGTGCGCGGCCTGGTTGAGGTTCATGAAGTCCATGTCGATGGTCGCCCAGGGCAGCGACCGGTGCGCCTGGGTGTGCAGGTGCAGCAGGGGCTTGCGCAGGGCGCCCAGGCCGGAGATCCACATCTTGGCCGGCGAGAACGTGTGCATCCACGCGATCACCCCGACGCAGGCCGGGTCGTCGTTCGCGGCCGCCATCGCGGCCTGGATGCCGGCGGCGTCGGTCAGGACGGGCTTCCAGCACACCTGCACGGGCAGCTCCCGGGCGTCCGACAGCGCCTGGCTGACCTCCCGGGACTGGGACGCGACCTGGGCCAGGGTGTCCTCGCCGTACAGGCCCTGGCTGCCGGTCAGGAACCAGACCTCGCGGCCGGCGAACGGGTTCATGAATGTCCTCTCCAAGATCCGTGCGGGTGCGTCAGCGGGCGCCGTTGCCGTAGTAGGCCCCGGGGCCGTGCTTGCGGCTGTAGTGGCGGCGGACCAGGTGGTCCGGTGGCGCGGCGGCGGGATCGAGGCCGAGCGTGCGCAGGGCGATGTCGGCCACCGCCTCGCAGACCACGGCGTGGTCGACGGACTTGTCCGGGGTGGCGGCCCAGGTGAACGGACCGTGGCTGGCGACCAGCGCCGCCGGCACGGAGTCGGGGTCACCGTCGAGAAGCTCGAGGATCACCCGTCCGGTGTTGCGCTCGTAGTCCGTGGCGCACTCGGCCGCGGTCAGGTCGCGGCTGCAGCGGATCGGGCCGTCGAAGGTGTCGGCATGGGTGGTGCCCAGCACCGGGATGTCCCGGCGGGCCTGGGCGAACGCGACCGCACAGGTCGAGTGCGTGTGGGTGATGCCGCCGAGGCTCGGGAAGGCCTGGTAGAGCAGGCGGTGCGTCTCGCTGTCGACGGACGGGCGCAGGTCGCCGCCCAGCACCCGGCCGGTGGCCAGCTCGACCGGCACCATCATCGCCGCGGTCAGCCGGTCGTACGGGACCCCGGAGGGCTTGATGAGGTAGACGCCGGCGGCCCGGTCGACACCGCTGACGTTGCCCCAGGTGAGCGTGGCCAGGCCGGACCGGGCCAGCCGCTGGTTGGCCGCCAGGACCTCCTGGGCGAGCCCGCCGAGCACGGCGTCGCGGACGGTGGCCTCAGCCATGGGAGCTCTCCTGTGCTGTCACGTGTGGACGTCCGATGTGGAGGGTCGGGCCGGAGCTAGGCACGGGGGCTGTCGCCGACCGTCTGCCGCGGCACCAGGACGGGCTCGACCAGCACGGAGTCGGTGGAGCGCTCCCCCGAGGCGAGCTGGTCGACCAGCAGCCGCAGGGCGGCCCGGCCGACCTCGCCGAACTCCTGGCGCACCGTGGTCAGCGGCGGGGTGAAGAACCCCGACTCGGGCACGTCGTCGAAGCCGACCAGGCTGACGTCGCCGGGGATCGACCGGCCGCGCTCGGCCATCGCGCGCATGATCCCCAGGGCGGTGTGGTCGTTGGCGGCGAAGACGGCGCCGCAGTCGGGGATCCGGGCCAGCATCTGCCCGGCCGCGTAGCCGGCGGCGGCCGACCAGTCGGTCCGCAGCACCGGCGGTGCCTCGGCCCCGGCCTCGGCCAGGGCCGCCCGCCAGCCGGCCTCCCGGGCCCGGCTGTCGTGCCAGTCCTCGGGCCCGGCGACGTGCCAGACGGTCGGGTGCCCGTGCGCCAGCAGGTGCCGGGTGGCGAGCAGGCCACCGGCGTGCTGGTCGACCGAGACGTTCGCGGTGTGCCAGTCCGGCCGCCCGTCGACCGTGACGATCGGCAGGCCCGCCGGGACCAGCCGGATGGCCGCCGCGGCGGCGTCGACCGGGGCGATGAACACCAGCCCGGCCGCGCCCTGCTCGATCAGCCGCTCGACGCTGCGCTGGAACGACGCCGGCTCCGCTCCCCCGGGGCCGACCGTGATCGACAGGTCGGCCGCCACCGCGGCCCGGCCCAGCGCCTCCACCATCGACGACGGTCCGAACAACGTCGTGTTCTGCGCGACCACGCCGACCACGTTGGACCGGCCGGTCGCCAGCACCCGGGCGGACAGGTTGCGCCGGTAGCCCAGCTCCGCGATCGCGGTCAGCACGCGGTTCCTGGTCGCCGCGGCGACGTTGGGATGGCCGTTGAGGACCCGGGACACGGTCTGGTGCGAGACCCCGGCGCGGGCGGCCACGTCCGCCATCGCGGGACCGCGGGTGTTGCTGTCGGGAACGTCGACGGACATGTCACCTCCCCTCCGCCGGGATCGCAGCGCGGCTCAGGCCTCGGTCGATCTCGACCGGGCACTCAGCGCGGCCTGGATGATCACGACGACGAGCAGGAAGCCGCCGGAGACCACCTGCTGCACGTAGGAGTTGAGGTTGGCGCCCTGCACGATGAGGTTCTGGATGACGAACAGCAGCAGCACCCCGGCCAGGCTGCCGACCATCGAGCCGACCCCGCCCGCCAGCAGGGTGCCGCCGATGACGACGGCCGCGATCGCCTGCAGCTCGTAGGAGTCGCCGATGCGCGCCTCCTGGCCGCCGCCGGACAGTGCGGTGGTGAGGACCCCGGCCAGGCCGGCGCACAGGGCGCTGACGACGTACACGATGGTGGTGGTGCGGCGGACCGGCAGGCCCATGAGCTCGGCCGCGTCCTGGTTGCCGCCGACGGCCTGGACGGACTGGCCGAACGCGGTCCGGTTCAGTGCCCACCAGCCGATGGCGAAGACGACCAGCATGATCCAGACCGGGGTGCCGATGGTGGCCAGCCGGCCGGTGCCGAGCACCTCGAAGCCGCGGGACCCGTCGATGACCGGGTGGTCGTTGCCCTCGTGGGTGATGAGCAGGACCAGCCCCCGGATGCCGGTGAGGCCGGCCAGCGTGACGATGAACGGCGGCAGCCGCAGCCAGGACACCACCAGCCCCTGCACCAGCCCGGCCAGCGCGGCGGCACCCAGCGCGACCGCCACGGCGGCCAGCGAGCCGTACTGGGCGAAGGAGGCGCTGAGGATGACGGCCAGCGCGTACGTCGAACCGACCGAGAGGTCGATGCCGCCGCTGATGATCACGAACGTCATGCCGGCCGCGATGATGCCGATGAACGACGCCGCCAGCGCGGTGTTGCGGAGGTTGTCGGCGGAGCCGAAGGACGGCACCAGCACCCACCCGATGACCAGGACCACGAGCAGCACCACGACGGCGCCGTTGCGGGACACCAGCGAGGTGAACAGCCGCGCCCGCGCCCGGGCCGCCTCCCGGCCGCCGTGCTCGGCGGCGACCGTCACCGGCGCGACCGATCCGTCCGAAGTGGACGGATCGGTGGACCGGCTCGGCTGGGTCGGGGTGTGCGTCACCGGGAGCTCCTCGACGTCCGCTGGATGTAGACCGCGGCGATGATGATCAGCGCCTCGACGATGCGGGCGACCGAGTCGGGCGCGTTGTGCGAGACGAGCGTCGTCTCCAGCAGCTGGATCAGCACCGCGCCGGCGACGGTGCCGAGGATCCGGACCCGCCCGCCGGACAGCGAGGTGCCGCCGACGACGACCGCCGTGATCGCGCTCAGCTCGAACAGCAGCCCGATGAAGGAGGGGTCGGACGCCCGGAGCCGGGCGGTGGCGATGACGCCGGCGACCGCGGCCAGCGTGCCGGAGATCGCGTACACGGTGATCAGCGTCCGCTTGACCGGGAGACCGGCCAGCACGCTGGCCCGCCGGTTGCCGCCGATGGCCAGCAGCCGGTAGCCGAAGGCGGTCCGGCGGACCAGGAAGGACACCAGCAGTGCGAGCAGCGCCGCGACGACCATCACGTACGGGACGCCGAGGAGCTTGCCCTGCCGCACCGTCCGGAAGAACGGCACGAACAGCTCGACCAGCGCGCCGCCGGTGATCACCAGCGCGATGCCGCGGCCGGCGACCAGGATGCCGAGGGTCGCGACGATCGGCTGGACCCGGGCGACCGCGACGACGACGCCGTTGAACACGCCGACGATCAGGCCGGCCAGCACCGCCACGATGATCGCGACCGCGATCGGGGCGCCGAAGCCGCCCTGGTTCGGGGCG
>DATINN010000343.1:0-6418 GCA_035474175.1 Mycobacteriales bacterium
CGTGTCCTGCCAGACGGGCTGACCGTCCACAGCGGAAACGCCGCCCACCATTTGGCGAGCGGCGTCCTGTGTTGTGCCAGACGACCCGACCCTCCACACCGGAACGCCCCACACCCTCGGTGCGCGGCGTCCTTGGACGACCCGACCGTCCACAGCGGAACGCCGCCCACGTTGGGTGGGCGGCGTTTCCGGGGGCGGTCAGCGGGCGGGGCTGCCGACCCGGAGCTCGGCCGCGATGCGGTCGGCCCAGTCCCGGACCGCCGGCCAGTCGCGGTAGTCACCGTCGGGCGCGTGCAGGAGGCCGACCGCGAACTTCTCCCGCAGCCCGAGCAGCTCCCGGTGCAGCGCACCGGGGAACACCACGTGCTCCCGGGCCCCGACGGCCGCGGCCAGCTCGGGTCCATCGGCCGACTCGTCGGCCGGCACGGTCGGGTCCCCGACCGGCCCGCTGGAGAACAGCCACACCGGCCGCTGCCGCAGCGCGGGCGCCTGCGCCCGGACCTGCCACCGGGCCCCCTCCAGCCACCGTCCGAAGTAGACGGCGCTGCCCAGCACCACCGCGTCGTACCCGCCGACGCCGGTGATCCGGCTCAGCGGGACGACGTCGACCCCGACGCCGGGCAGCGCCCCGCGCAGGGCCTTCCCCAGCTCGGTCGCGATCTCCGCGGTCGAGCCGTGCCGGCTGGCCGCGCTCACCAGGATGCGCATCTCGTTTCCCCTTCCGACTCTGCCTGACGCGTCCCGGCTCAGCGGGCGATGGCGACGGGGCAGTGCGCGTGCCGCAGCGCCCCGTGGCTGACCGACCCGAGCAACATCCCGGTCAGGCCGCCGTGGCCCCGGGTGCCGACGACGAGCAGGCTCGCGGTCCGGCTGGCCTCGACCAGCTGGTGCACCGCCCGACCCTCGACGACCTCGGTCCGGGCCTCGACGTCCGGGTACTTCTCGGTCCACCGGCTCACGTTCTGCTCGGCCGTGCGGGCCGCCTCGACCTGGATCACGGCCAGCTCCTCGGCCACCGGGTACGGCATGACCGGGTACGCGAACGCGGCCAGCGTGTAGACGTGCAGCGCGACCAGCGGCAGCCCGTGCCGGTCGGCGTAGGCGAAGCCGTACTCCAGGGCCGCGTCGCTGTGCGGGGAGTTGTCGATCGCCACGATGACCGGGCCCGGGGCCGGCCGCTCGCGCACGACCACGGCCGGACCGTGGGCGTGCTCGGCCACCTGGGTGCCGACCGAGCCGAGCAGCAGGGCGGCGAGCTCGCTCGTGCCGCGGGAGCCGACGACGATCTCGTCGGCGCCGTCGGCCAGCAGCAGCAGCTCGGCCGCCGGGTTGCCGGACAGCACCCGGCCCTCCACCGCCAGGCCCGGGGCCAGGGTGCGGGCGCGCGCGACCGCGGCGTCCACCGTGTTCTGCACGGCCCGCCGGGCCGCGTCCAGCAGCTGACCGGTCAGCGGCACGTCCCCGAGCCGGGGCAGGTCGACCACGCTCGCGACCGTCAGCCGGGTGTGCCGGGCCGCCGCGTCGGCGGCCGCCCACGCCAGTGCCTCCCGGGAGCAGGCCGACTGGTCGACTCCGACGAAGACGCCAATGCCGTCAGTGTTCATCATCTTTCCGTCTCCTCCGGACGGGAACCGGATCGCCCGGTCCGTTGCCTCCATCAGACCTCGTCCGGGAGCGGGTGGGCAGAGCCGGAAGTCCCTTTCCGCCCGGCCCGGCCGCCGCCGGCCCGCCTCGGACTGTCCCAAGTGGACGGTCGGGGACACGGCTGAGCCGCCGCCCGGGAAGGTCCCGGGCGGCGGCTCGATCCGGTGCGATCAGATCAGCCAGCGGTTCTGCTGCACGATCGGCTGCTGCTTCCACCACCGGCCGAGGCCGACGGTGTCGCCGGCGTGCACGAGGGCCAGGGCGATGACCGCGAGGGCGCCGATGATGTGGTCGTCGACGATCGGGTTGGTCTCCGGCGGGAGCGCGACCGCCCACATCATCAGGTAGAGGATGGCCCCGGACACCGCCGCGACCCGCATCCCGATGCCCAGCGTCAGCGCGACACCCAGGCCGAGCAGGGCCAGCATGAACAGCCAGTTGACCCAGACGTCGCCCGCGATCGCGTGGTAGAAGCCCGCGAACGGGCCCTCGGCGCCGGACAGGAACCCCTTGGTCGGCGACCCGCCGTTCAGCCACGACTTCGCCGACGGCGTCGCGTAGCCGAACCCGAAGACCTTGTCCAGGAACGCCCACAGGAAGGTGAAGCCGAGAACCACCCGCAGGGCCGCGAACACGTACCGTGCCAGGTGCCGCTCCTGCGTCGACCGGTGCGTGCCCTCGACCAGCTCGCTCGGCGAACGTCCCGCGTAATCGGTGCTCATCTCCGCCTCCTCGTCGTACTCCCCGTACTGAGGACAGCGTCCCGCCCGGCCCCGGGTCCGCGCCGGAGTCGAAGGTCCCGACCGACCCGGACCTTCGGTCCCGCAGGACCCGCAGGACCCGCAGGACCCGCAGGCCCGCGGGCCTGGCCGCGAAGGTCGACGACTCAGCGGCCGGCGGCGAACCAGCTGCCCAGCTCGGTACGCCGGCGCAGCCCGAGCTTGCGGTAGATGCGGGTGAGGTGCGCCTCCACCGTGGACACGCTGACGAACAGGTCGCCGGCGATCTCCCGGTTGCTGCGGCCGTCGGCGACGAGGGCGGCGATGCGGGTCTCGGTCCGGGTGAGCGCGTCCGCGGCGGCGCCGGCCCCGGTCCGCCGGAGCAGCTCGTCGGCCATCGCGACCCAGCCCGGCGCGGGCGCGGCCGCGAAGACCGCCCGCGCCGCCTGCGCGGCCTCCCGTGCGGCGGTCCGCCGGCCGGCCCGCAGCCGGGCCCGGGCGAGCGCGAGACCGGCCCGGCCGGCGTCGAACCGGTAGCCCAGCCGCCCGTACGCCGCCACCGCCGCCTCCAGGCAGTCCACCGCCGCCCGCTCCCCGGCCAGCAGCGCGAGCTGCCCCCGGGCCGCGGCCAGGTGGGCGTCGACCAGCGGCAGGCGCAGGGTCGCGGCCTCGGTCCGGAGCCGGTCGGTCAGCCGCGCGCACAGCGCCTGGTCGCCCACCATCGCGGCGGCCTCGACGGCCCGGGGCAGGCCGGGCCGGGCGCCGGGGTGGCCGTAGCCCATCTCGTCGAGCCGCTCGGCCATCGCGCCGAAGTGGTGCAGCGCCCGGGTCCAGTCGCCTGCGCCGGCGGCGAGCGTGCCGCGGATCTCGTCGGCCATCGTCTGCCGCGGCGGCTCCTCGTTGGTCTCGCCCCACTCGACCAGCAGCGTGGCCGCCGCCTCGGCCCGGTCCGCGTCCCCCCGCATGGCCGCGGCCAGGCCGAGCGGGTGGGCGAGCCAGATGACCGCGTGCTCGTTGCCGGCGTCGCGGGCGGCGGCGGTGCCGTCCTCGGCGCAGCGGGTGGCGCCGTCGACATCACCGGCGTGGATGGCCAGCAGGGCCAGGTCGCAGAGCCGGTACGGCCGCTGGAACTCCGAGCCCAGGACGACGGCTTCCTTCTGCAGCCGCAGGAACTCGCGCCGGGCGTCCGCCAGCTGCCCGGCCCAGAGCCAGGCCCGGGCCCGGAACACCCGCGGCCAGCGCCCCAGCGGGGACAGCCGCAGGCCGGCCGAGCCCCGGACGGCGGCGGCCAGCATGTCGTCGCTGGGCCGGCCCTGCAGGGTGAGCTCCTCGGCCAGCGTCGCCTCGGCCACGCAGGCGGTCTCGGCGTCGCCCTGGCTGCGGGCCAGCGCCAGGGCGGTGGTGCAGGCGGCGACGCCCTCGGCCAGCCGCCCCCGGTAGAGCCCCAGCTGCCAGCCCAGCAGGTCGAGGACGCGGGCCCGGAACGCCGGGTCGTCGCCGACGTCGTCCAGCGCCTGGCGCAGGAACCGCTCGCTGTCGGCGAAGTCGAGGAAGACCCGCAGCGTCAGCGCCTCGGCCCGCCATCGGCCCGGGCCGAGCCGGGCCACCAGCCGGTCGGCCAGCGCCATGGCCCGGGCGGTCTCCCCGGCCGCGGCCCGGTAGCCGACCTCCCGCAGCGCCCGGCGGGCCCGGTCGTCGACCAGCTCCGGCGGGGTCAGCCGGGCGCTGTGAGCGGCGAGCTCGGCCGCCGCGCCGGAGGAGCCCTGCCGGGCCAGGCCGTCCGCGACGTCCTCCAGCCGGGCGGCCACGCCCTCGTCCGGCAGCAGCGTCGCCGCGGCCAGGTGCCGGGCGGCGTCCTCGGGGGACGCGACCGCGTCCGCCAGCCGGCCGGAGATCGCGGCCCGGTCCAGCGGGTTGATGCCGGCCCGCACGGCGTTGCCGTACAGGGTGTGGCTGAAGCGCATGGTCAGGTCGTCGCCGATCCGGGCGATGCCGGTCTCGACGGCCGCCCGCGCGGCCCGCTCGAAGTCGGGGACGGCGGCCGCGGCCGCGACCACCCCGACCGGCGACGGGCCGGCCACCGCCAACGCCCGAACCACCGCGGCCACGTCGTCCGGCAGGTCGCGGATCTCCTGGGCCAGCCCGTGGTCGTCGGTGACCGCGGGGCCGCCCTGCCGCTCCCGCGTCCACGACCGCAGCAGCTGCAGCGCGGCGGTCGGGTTGCCGTTGGACAGCTCGTGCGCCCGCACCAGCTCCGGGCGGGTCACCGCCGGCAGGGCCCGGCTCAGCACCTGGCGCAGCACGTCCACGGACAGCGGCCCGAGCTCGACCTGCTCGGCGTGCCGGCCGTCCAGGACGACGACCTCGTCGGCCGGACCGGCGGAGGTGGTCACGACCACCCCGACCCGCTCCCCGGTGAGCCGGTCGATCGCGAACCGCAGGGCGTTGGCGCTGCCGGCGTCGAGCCACTGCTGGTCGTCCACGCCGAGGAGCACCGGCCCGTCGGCGGACAGCCGGCGCAGCAGCTCGCGGGTGCGCCGGCCGCGGTCGAAGGACGGGACGGCGGCGGCGTGCGCGGCCGCGTCCGCGCTGCCGTCCGGGCCGAACAGGTCGTCCAGCCCGACCAGGTCGCCGGGCCCGGACCGGACCGCGCGGACCGGGAAGACGGCGAAGCCGCGCCCGGCCGCCGCGTCCAGCGCGTACCGCCACAGCGTGGTCTTGCCGATCCCGGCCTCGCCGCGGATGACCAGCGTGGCCGGACCGAGGGCGGCCGAGTCGAGGAACGCGTCGACCCGGGCCCGTTCGGCGGCCCGGCCGATCACCGTGGTGGACGCGACCGGCGGCCGGATCATCCGACACCTCCCGACACGACCCCACGTCAGGGTGGCACACCCGCCGCGGCCAGATGTGGGGTTTTCCCGCTCGCCCCGGCCTCCCCCAGCGTGGCCGACTGGACGGCGCCGGCCACCGCGGCCGGTCCGGACGAGGGGGACGCACATGATCAGCACGCTGGCACCGGCCGCAGCCGGCCCGAGATGAGCGCTGCGGTCTACGCGCTGGAACGCACCCCGCGCGAGTACGAGCGGTTGCGGGCCCAGGCCCGCATGTGGGAGCCGGCGACGGCCCGGGTGCTGGACCGGGTCGGCCTTGCCCCGGGCGCGTCCTGCCTGGACGCGGGGTGCGGGCCCGGGGAGACCATGCGGCTGCTGGCCCGCCGGGTCGGCCCCGGCGGGACGGTCACCGGCATCGACGTCGACGCCGGGCTGGGGGCGCTGGCCGAGGCCGGGCTGCACGCGGACGGGCTGCCGCAGTGCCGGTTCGTCGCCGCCGATCTCACCGCCGCCGGACCCGTCCCCGGCGGCCCGTACGACCTGGTCTTCGCCCGGCTGCTGCTGTTCCACCTGCCGCAGCGGGTGTCCGTGCTGAGCCGGCTGTGGGCGGCGGTGCGGCCCGGCGGGCACCTCGTCGTGCAGGACTACGACCTCGGGTCGGCCGACGTGCTGCCGGCCGCGGCCAGCGCGACCGAGACGGTGCGGCTGCTGGTGGCCACGTTCGAGGCGCTGGGCTGCGACGTCCGGGCCGGGCTGCGGCTGCCGCTGCTGTTCGCCGCGGCCGGCGTGGGGGCGCCGGACGACACCGACGTGGCCGGGCGGGTGGAGCCGTTCGCGACCGGGCAGGCGATGCTGGCGGGCACGCTGCGCAGCGTGCTGCCGGCCGCGTACGCGCACGGGATCTGCTCCGAGGGGCACGCCGAGGACACGATCGCGGCGCTGCACCGGGACGCCGCCGGGTCCGAGCGCGCCCTGCTGTGGCCGCTGATGGCCGCCGCCTGGCGCCGCCGGCCGGCATGAGCACCGGCCTGAACGCCGGTATGAGCGCCGGTATGAACGCCGGTATGAGCGCCGGGCCGGACGCCGGCATGAACGCCGGTATGGGCGCCGGGCTGGATGAGTGGCAGGTGCGGCGGATCCGGTCGCACTTCGCGTTCCCGGCGGCCGGGCGGGTGGTGACCAACAACGCGGCCAGCACCCAGCCGCCGCGCGAGCTGCTGGACC
>DATINN010000344.1:0-4316 GCA_035474175.1 Mycobacteriales bacterium
CCGACGGATGCGCTGCGCTTCGGCGTCCGGGTGCTGGACCGCTTCGTGGCGGCGTCATGACGAGCACCGGGACCGCCACCGCGCCGGTCGCGCTGGTCACCGGTGGGGCGGGCGGGTTCGGCCGGGCGTTCGCCCGACGCCTGTCGGCCCGCGGCTACGCGATCGTGGTCGCCGACCTGGACGCCGACGGCGCGGCCGAGGTCGCGACCGACGTCGGCGGCACGCCGGTCCGGGCCGACGTCGCGAAGCCGGAGGACACGGTCGCGGCCGTCCACACCGCCGTCGAGGCGTACGGGCGGCTGGAGGTGGTCGCGCTCAACGCCGGCGTCAGCTCGGGGCTGGGTCCGACCGACCCGCTGGACCTGGCCGCGTACCGGCGGATCGCCGGGGTCAACCAGGACGCGGTCGTGTACGGGCTGGACGCCGCCGTCCCGCACCTGCGCCGCACCGGCGGCCGGGTGGTGGTCACGGCGTCGCTGGCCGGGCTGGTGCCGATGCCGGCCGACCCGCTCTACACGCTGACCAAGACCGCGGTCGTCGGCTACGTGCGGGCGGTGGGGCCGCCGCTGGCCGAGCTGGGGGTGACGGTGACCGCGCTGTGCCCGGGGTTCGCCGACACCGCGATCCTGGGGGCGATGCGGGAGCCGCTGGAGGCGGCGTCGATGCCGCTGCTGTCGCCCGACGACGTCGGCGACGCGTTCCTGGCCGTGCTCGACGCCGGCAAGGCGGGCGAGTGCTGGTTCGTGCAGCCCGGTCGCGAGCCCGGCCCGTACGAGTTCCGCGGCGTGCCCGGTCCGCGCCGGCCCGGGGCGGTGGGCGCGTGAGGGCCTGGCAGGTGCGGCGGCTCGGGGCGCCGGCGGACGCGCTGGAGCTGGTGGAGGTGCCGGACCCGGTCGCCGGCCCGGGCGAGCTGCTGGTCCGGGTCGAGGCCTGCGCGCTCAACTTCCCCGACGTGCTGCTCTGCGCCGGGCTCTACCAGGAGAAGCCGGACCTGCCGTTCACCCCGGGCCTCGAGATCTGCGGCACCGTGGGAGACCGCCGGGTCCTCGGCGGCCCGCCGCTGCCGCACGGCGGCCTGGCCGAGCTGGCCGTCATCCCGGAGCGCGCCGCCTTCGACGTGCCCGCGGGCATGCCGGCCGACCAGGCCTCCGGGCTGATGATCACGTACCAGACGGCGTGGGTGGGGCTGCACCGGCGGGCGCAGCTGCAGGCCGGCGAGTGGCTGCTCGTGCACGCCGGCGCCGGCGGTGTCGGCTCGGCCGCGATCCAGGTCGGCCTGGCCGCGGGCGCCCGGGTCATCGCCACCGCCGGCGGCCCAGAGAAGGCGGCGGTGTGCCGCGAGCTGGGCGCGCACGAGGTGATCGACTACCGGGCCGAGGACATCGCCGCCCGGGTCAAGGAGATCACCGGCGGGCACGGCGCCGACGTGGTCTGGGACCCGGTCGGCGGCGACGTGTTCGAGGCGTCGCGCCGGTGCATCGCGTTCGAGGGCCGGCTGGTCGTGGTCGGGTTCGCGTCCGGCCGCATCCCCAGCGTGCCGGCCGGGCACGCGCTGGTGAAGAACTACTCGGTCGTCGGCCTGCACTGGGGCCTCTACCGGACGGTCGACCCGCCGGTGGTCGCCGCGGCGCACGCGGCCCTGACCGAGCTGTACGCGGCGGGCAGGATCACGCCGCTGGTGTCCGAACGGGTGCCGATGGCCGGGGCGCCGGCGGCGCTGACCCGGTTGGCGTCCCGCGGGACGGTCGGGAAGGTCGTCGTCCTCCCCTGGGGCTGACTTCCCTGGGGCTGACTTCCCTGGGGCTGGGGGGGCCTACAGAGCAGGCTGGGGGAGCGGGAGCTGGCCCCGCGACCGGCGGCGGCGCAGCCACACGTGCCGGGTGCCGTCGGCGTGCAGCCGGACGGTGGACAGTTCCCAGCCGCCGTACTCGGCGTGCAGGGAGAGCTGGACCGCGGCCGTGCCGCGGTCCGTGCCGGGTGGGATGCGCACCGGCACGTACTCGTAATCCACGGTTGTGGGTGACATGCCGGCGATTCTGCTCCCGAGTCCGGGAGAAGTCAGCCGCCGGTTTCGCCGAGTTCCGCGGCCAGCAACCCGCGCAGCCGGGTACGCCGGGGCCGGGCGCCGACGTCGCGGACGGCCCGGGCCAGCGCCGGCCCCACCGCCGGCACCACCGACAGGTGCCGCTGCGCCCTGGTCAGCGCCGTGTAGACCAGCGGCCGGGACAGCATCCCGCCCGCCTCCGGCGGCAGCACGGCGACCACGGCCGGCCACTCCGAACCCTGGGCCCGGTGCACGGTGACGGCCCAGCCGTGCTTGAGGTCGGCCAGCGCCCGGCCGGTGACGTTGGCCGGGCCGGACGCGAACTCGACCGTCACGGTGCCGTCCTTGGCCGCGGACACCACCCCGACCTCGCCGTTCGCGAACCCGGTGGGCTCGGCGTCGAGGTGGTTGGCGGTGGCCACCACCCGGTCGCCGGCGTCGAAGCCGGACACCGTGCCCCGGCCCGGGTTGAGCCGGGCCTTCAGCGCCTTGTTCAGCTCCAGCGTGCCGGCCGGGCCCTTGTGCACCGGGGTCACCACCTGGACGTCGTCGGCCGGGATGCCGAGCGCGCGCGGGATCGAGTCGGTCACCAGCTGGACGACCCGGTGCGCCGCCTCGGCCGCGCCGACCGCGGGGACGACCACGACCTCCTTCTCCGGGTCGTCCACCGGCGGCAGCACACCGCCGCGGACGCCGGTGGCCAGCCGGGCGATCGCGCCGCCCGCGGCCTGCCGGTAGAGCGTGCTCAGCTCGACCACCGGCACGGTGCCCGACTCGACCAGGTCGGCCAGCACCCGGCCGGGCCCGATCGAGGGCAGCTGGGCCGGGTCGCCGACCAGCAGCAGGTGGGTGCCGTCCGCGCACGCCTCCAGCAGCGCGGCCGCCAGCTCCACGTCGAGCATCGAGGTCTCGTCCACCACGACGAGCTCGGCGTCCAGCGGCCAGTCCTCGCCCCGGGCGAACCCGCCGGTCCGGCCCTGGGCGCCGAGCAGCCGGTGCAGCGTGGCCGCGGGCGCGTCGCCCAGCTCCTCCAGCCGCTTGGCCGCCCGGCCGGTCGGCGCGGCCAGCGCGACGGTGACGCCCTGCTTCTCGGCCAGCCGGACCAGGGCCGCGACCGTGCGGCTCTTGCCGGTGCCGGGGCCGCCGGTGAGCACGCTGACCCCGTGCTCCAGCACCGCCTCGACGGCGCCGCGCTGGGTCTCGTCCAGCCCGTCCAGGGCGGCGCCGCCGTCGGCGGCCTCGATCGGCTCGGCCGTGGCGGTCAGCCGGGCCACCGCCTCGGCCACGGCCGCCTCGGCCATGGCCAGCCGCTGCAGGGACAGCCGGCCGTCGTCCTCGTGCACGGTGCCGGCCTCGACCGCGGCGGCGACCGCGGCCGGCGGGTCCTGCACGCCCTCGGCCTCCAGCGCGGCCAGGACCAGCTCGACCGGCTGCACGGTGTGGCCGTCGCGGGCGGCGCGGTTCAGCGCGTACGCGACCAGGGCCCGGCCGCGGCGGGGGTCGTCCCGGCGCACGCCCGGCAGCGCCGCCACCGCGACCCGGTCGGCCTCGACGACCTTGACGTCCGGCAGCTCCAGCAGCCGCCACGGGTCGTCCCGCAGCCGCCGGGCGGCGTCGTCGCCGAACGCGTCCACGGCCCGGGACGCGATCCGGGCCCGCAGCCCGGCCGGGACGACGATCTGGGCGACCTCATAGACGTGGGCGGCGCCGATCCAGCCCGACAGCAGGCGGCCGGCCCGGATCGTGCCGACCTTGGGCAGGCCGGCCAGCTTCTCGGCCGTCACGTCCTCGGGCCGGGTGATCCCGGCGCCCGGGAGCGCCTCGCCCAGCGTCCGCCCGAGCCCCGGCCAGAGCCCGTCCGCGCAGAAGGCCTCGAAGACCGGATCACCCACCCGGACACCCTATGCCGGGGACCGGGCCCGGCCGTGCAACCGCGCGGCGGCACCGGCTGGGGGGTGCCGGTGCCGCCGCGCGGGATCCAGGGCCGCTGCTACGGCCGGCCGAGGGCGCGGTACGACCAGCCGGCGGCCCGCCAGGCCGCGGCGTCCAGCGCGTGCCGCCCGTCCACGATGTGGCGCTGGGCGACGACCCGGCCGAGCGCCTCCGGGTCGATCTGCCGGAAGTCCGACCACTCGGTCAGCAGCAGCACCACGTCGGCGTCCCGGGCCGCGTCCAGCGCGCTGGTCCCGTAGCCCAGCTCCGGGTGCTGCCGGCGGGCGTTCTCGGTCGCGGCCGGGTCGTACACGGTGACGGTCGCGCCGAGCCCGTGCAG
>DATINN010000345.1:0-15658 GCA_035474175.1 Mycobacteriales bacterium
GCGTCGATGACGAGCGAGCCGGCGGCTCACTGTGAGCGCATGGGCCGGGCGGCGCGTGGTCGTCGCCGGGGCCGGGGCGTCGGGAGAGGCGGCGGCCAAGGCGCTGCTGGCGCTCGGGGCACGGATCACCGTGGTGGACGCCCGAGGGTCGGACCGGACTGCGGCGCTCGCGGCGGCCGGGGCGGCGCTCGCGCTGGGCGCGGACACCCCGCCGGCCGGGACCGAGCTGATCGTCGCCAGCCCGGGGTGGCGGCCGGACAGCCCGCTGCTGACCGCCGGGGTGCCCGTGATCGGGGAGGTCGAGCTGGCCTGGCGGCTGCGCGGCCCCGGCCCGGCCCCGTGTCTGGCCCTGACCGGCACCAACGGCAAGACCACGACCGTACGGATGCTGGAGTCGATGCTCCGCGCCGCCGGCGAACGCACCGTCGCCACCGGCAACGTCGGCCTGCCGGTCGTGGACGCCGTGCTCGCCCAGCCCCCGTACGGGGTGCTCGCGGTCGAGCTGTCCAGCTTCCAGCTGCACTCGGCCCCGTCCGTCCGCCCGGCCGCCGCGGCGCTGCTCAACCTGGCGCCGGACCACCTGGACTGGCACGGCGGCTTCGAGGCGTACGCGGCGGCCAAGGAGCTGATCTGGGCCGGGGCGGAGACGGTCGCGATCGGCAACGACGACGACCCCGAGGTCGCGACCCGGCTGGCGAAGGCGCCCGGCCGCCAGGTCTCCTTCACCCTGGCCGCGCCCGGCCCCGACCAGCTCGGCGTGGTCGACGGCGTCCTCACCGACCGCGCCTTCGGCGGCGGCCCGCTCGCGCCCGCGGCCGAGGTCCGCCCGGCCGGCCCGCACAACGCCGCCAACGCGCTGGCCGCCGCCGCCCTGGCCCGCGCGCACGGCGTTCCCCCGGCGGCGATCCGGGCCGGGCTGCGCGACTTCGTCCCGGACCGGCACCGCAACGAGCGGGTGGCCGACGTCGGCGGCGTCACGTACGTGGACGACAGCAAGGCGACCAACCCGCACGCGGCGGCGGCGTCGCTCACCTCGTACGAGCCGGTGGTCTGGATCGCGGGCGGGCTGCTCAAGGGCGCCCCGGTGGACGAGCTGGTCGCGCAGGTCGCGCCGCGGCTGGCCGGGGCGGTGCTGCTCGGCGCCGACCGGGCCGATCTGGCCGCGGCGATCGCGCGACACGCCCCCAGCCTCCCGGTCGTGACGGTCTCCAGGACCGACGATGGGGCAATGTCCGAGGTCGTGCGTGCCGCCGCGGGGCTGGCCCGCGCCGGCGACACGGTGCTGCTGGCCCCGGCCGCGGCCTCGATGGACATGTTCCGGGACTACGGGGCCCGCGGGGACGCCTTCGCGGCGGCGGTCCGCGCGCTGACCGGACCGTGACCGCGACCGCGGAGGCACCGACGGGGCCCGAGGAGGCCGCGGACGAGGCCGCCCCGTCGTTCCTGGACCGCCCGCTGACCTCGCTGCACCTGCTGCTGGCCAGCACCGGCCTGCTGCTGAGCCTCGGCCTGGCCATGGTGCTGTCGGCGTCGATGGTGAAGTCCTTCAACGAGACCGGCAGCGCCTACTCGCTCTTCGCCGGGCAGGCGATCTGGGTCGCGCTGGCGGTGCCGTCGTTCTGGTTCGGGGTCCGGCTGACGCCGAAGGCATACCGGCGGCTGGCGTACCCGGCCCTGCTGGTGAGCCTGGTCCTGCTGGCCGCGGTGCTGGTGCCCGGGGTCGGGATCAACATCAAGGGGGCGCAGCGCTGGCTGGCCGTCGGGCCGCTGCAGATGCAGCCGGCCGAGCTGGCCAAGCTGGCCCTGGCGCTGTGGGGCGCCGACCTGCTCGTCCGCAAGAAACGGCTGCTCGGGCAGGCCCGCCACCTGCTGATGCCGCTGGTGCCGGTGGCGGCGTTGATGGCCGCGCTGGTCGTGCTGGAGCCGGACCTGGGCACCACGATGTGCTTCACCATGGTGCTGTTCGGGCTGCTGTGGACGATCGGGGCGCCGGGTCGGATCTTCGGCGCGCTGCTCGGGCTGACCGCGGCCGCGGTGGCCGGGCTGGCCATCGCCGAGCCCTACCGGCTGGCCCGGCTGACCCACTTCCTCAACCCGGACGCGGACCCGGGCGGGGCGGGATACCAGCCGCTGCTGGGGCTGTCCTCGCTGTCGTCCGGGGGCTGGTTCGGCGTCGGGCTGGGGCAGGGCCGGGCCAAGTGGCTCAACCTGCCCGAGGCCCACACCGACTACATCTTCGCGGTCATCGGCGAGGAGCTGGGGCTGCTCGGCAGCATGGTCGTGCTGCTGCTCTACGCGACCCTGGCGTACGCGGGACTGCGGGTGGCCCGGCGCACCGCCGACCCGTTCGCGCGGCTGGTCGCGGCCGCGGTGACGGTCTGGATCGTCGGGCAGGCGGTGCTCAACATCGGGTACGTCAGCGGGCTGCTGCCCGTCACCGGCGTGCCGCTGCCGCTGATCTCCGCCGGCGGCACGTCCCTGCTGGTCACCGTCTTCGCGCTGGGCATGCTGACCTCCTTCGCCCGGCACGAGCCCGACGCCGTGGCCGTGCTGGCCCGGCGCGGCCGGATCGCCAAGCTGCTCGGGCTGCCGGCGCCGCGGCTGCCCCGGCAGCGCCCGCGCCGGCGGCCGGCCGCGAGCCGGACCGGCGGAATGGACCGAACGGGTGACCGGGGCGGGAGGCGGCCGAGTGCGCCCGCGCCGCGAACGGCAGGATCGGCCCGACAGACCAGCCCGCGCCGGGAGGCCCGCCGCCGATGACCCAGGACGTCTCCGTCGTGCTCGCCGGGGGTGGTTCGGCCGGGCACGTCTCCCCGCTGCTGGCCACCGCCGACGCCCTGCGCCGGCTGGCCCCCGGCACCCGGGTCACCGCGCTCGGCACCACCCGCGGGCTGGAGGCCAGCCTGGTGCCGGCCCGGGGCTACCCGCTGGAGCTGGTGCCTCGGGTGCGGGTGCCGCGCAAGCCCAGCGTCGAGTGGCTGACCATGCCGGCCAAGCTGCGCTCGGCCGTGCGGACCGCCGGTCGGGTCCTGGCGTCGGTCGAGGCCGACGCCGTCGTGGGCTTCGGCGGCTACGTGTCGGCCCCGGCCTACCTGGCCGCCCGGCGGCGGGGGATCCCGATCGTGGTGCACGAGGCCAACCCGCGGGCCGGGCTGGCCAACCGGCTCGGCGCCCGGTTCGCGGCCCGGGTCGTCACCGCCACCGACGGCGTGGCCGGGCTGCGCGACACGGTCACCCTCGGCCTGCCGATGCGGCAGGAGATCGCGACGCTCGACCGGGCCGCGCGCCGGGCCGAGGGGCTGGCCGCGTTCGGGCTGCGGGAGGACCTGCCGACGCTGCTGGTCACCGGCGGCTCCCAGGGCGCGCGGACGCTCAACACGGCCGCGATCGGGGCGGCGGGCGCGTTCGCCGCGGCCGGGGTGCAGGTGCTGCACGCCGCCGGCCCGCGCAACGAGGTGCCGGCGCCGACCGTGGCCGCGAGCGACCCGCCGTACGTGCTGGTGCCCTACCTCGACCGGATGGAGCTGGCCTACGCGGCCGCCGACCTGGTGCTGTGCCGGTCGGGAGCCAACACCTGCGCCGAGCTGACCGCCGTCGGCCTGCCGGGGGCGTACGTGCCGCTGCCGCACGGCAACGGCGAGCAGCGGCTGCTGGCCGAGCCGGTGGTCGCGGCCGGCGGGGGCCTGCTCGTCGCCGACGCCGAGTGCACGCCGGAGTGGGCCGCCGCGACGCTGCCCCCGTTGCTGACCGATCCGGACCGGCTGGAGTCGATGTCCAAGGCGGCGGCGTCCCTCGGGCACCGCGACGCCGACCTGGCCCTGGCCCAGCTCGTGCTCGACGTGGCGGGCACCCGATGAACCGGACCGCGGGGGCCGAGCTCGGCCGCGTGCACTTCGTCGGGATCGGCGGCGCCGGCATGAGCGGCATCGCCCGGATCCTGCTCGCCCGCGGCGTGCCCGTCTCCGGCAGCGACGCGCGCGAGTCCGCCACCTCGGCCGGGCTCCGCGCCGCCGGCGCGACCGTCCACATCGGACACGACGGGGCCAACGTCGAGGGCGCCGACACGGTCGTGGTCTCGACCGCCATCCGGGACGCCAACCCCGAGGTCGTGGCCGCGCACAAGCTGGGCCTGCGGGTGCTGCGGCGGGCGGCGGCGCTGGCCGCGGTCATGGCCGGCCGGCGCGGGATCGCGATCGCCGGCACCCACGGCAAGACCTCGACCACGTCGATGCTGGTGACCGCGGCCCAGGCCTGCGGCGCCGACCCGGCGTACGCCATCGGCGGCGACCTGGCCGGGTCGGGCGTGAACGCCGCCGACGGCACCGGCGACCTGTTCGTGGCCGAGGCCGACGAGAGCGACGGGTCGTTCCTGCTGCTCTCGCCGTACGCGGCCGTGGTCACCAACGTGGAGGCCGACCACCTGGACCAGCACGGCACGGCCGAGCAGGTCGCGATCGTGTTCGAGCAGTTCGCCCGGCGGATCGACCCGGACGGGTTCCTGGTCTCCTGCGCCGACGACCCGGGCGCCCGCCGCACCGCCGCGGCCGCCGCCGACGCCGGCCTGCGGGTCCGGTCGTACGGGCTGACCGACGGCGACCTGCGCCTGGAGGACCTGGCCGAGGACGCCACCGGCACGACCTGGCGGCCGGTGCTGGACGGCAAGCCGCTGGACGTCGACCCGGTCCGGGTGCCGGTGCCCGGCCGGCACATGGCCCTCAACTCGGCCGCCGCCCTGCTCACCGGCCTGGAGCTGGGCCTGCCCGCGGCCGGCCTGATCGAGGGCCTGGGCCGGTATGCCGGGGTCCGGCGCCGGTTCGAGCTGCGCGGCACCGCCGGCGGCGTCTCCGTCTACGACGACTACGCCCACCACCCGACCGAGGTCGCGGCCCAGCTGCGGGCGGCCCGGACGGTGGCCGGCGCGGGCCGGGTGCTGGTCGCCTTCCAGCCGCACCTGTTCAGCCGCACGGTGGCGTTCGCGGCCGACTTCGGGACCGCGCTCGGGCTGGCCGACGAGGTCGTCGTCCTGGACGTGTACGCGGCCCGCGAGGACCCGGTCCCGGGGGTGACCGGGGCCCTGGTCGCGGACGCGGTGCCGCTGCCGCGCGAGCACGTGGTGTTCGCGGCCGACCGGGCCGCGGTCGCGCCCGAGCTGGCCCGCCGGGCCCGCTCCGGCGACCTGATCATCACGATGGGCGCGGGCGACGTCACCGCCCTCGCCCCCGACATCCTCACCGCCCTGGACCCCCCATGATCCCCGACCCGCCGGGCACCGGCCCGGCGCCGGCGCGGTGCGCGAATCCCGCGCCGGCCCGCCGTCCGGGGACGGCCCCGCGTCCGGCCCCAGGCGCGGGCGGCGCGCGGGGATCCGGCGGCGGGGGAGTGCGATGAGCCCGCCGACGCGGGTCGCGCCGCGGCCGGCGGCCCCGCCGGCCCCGTCCTCGCGCCGCGGCCGGCTCCTCGCGGCGGTCGCCGTCGCGGTCGTGCTGCTGGCCGCCGCGGTCTGGGTTGTCGGCTTCTCCGGCGTCCTCGGCGTCCGGCGGGTCACCGTCACCGGCCTGAAGGCGCTGTCGGCCGAGCAGGTCCGGGCCGCGGCCGCGGTGCCGGACGGCCGCCCGCTGGCCCGGGTCGACACCGGCGCCGTGGCCGACCGGGTCCGGTCCCTGGCCGGGGTGGAGCGGGTCGCGGTGACCCGTTCCTGGCCCGGCACCCTGCGCATCACGGTGACCGAGCGGCACGGCGTGGCCCTGGTGGACCGCGGCTCGGCCCTCTGGCTGGTCGACCCGGACGGGGTCGTCTTCCAGCGCCTGAGCACGCACCCGAAGCTGCCGATCCTGCGCATCCCGGGCGTCAGGCCGGACAGCGACGTCGCCCGGGCCGCGCTGGCCGCGGTGACGGCGCTGCCGCCGACCCTGCTGGCCCACGTGGAGGAGGTCCGCGCGCCCACGCCGGAGCAGGTCACCCTCTCCCTGACCGGCAAGCGCACGGTCCGCTGGGGCGGCGGCGCCGACTCGGCGGCCAAGGCGTCGGTGCTGGTGGCGCTGCTGTCCCGGCCGGGGTCCTACTACGACGTCAGCACCCCGTCGGTGGTCACCGTCAGGTGACCGTGACCCGCTTGGTGTCCTCGCCGACCCGGGCACCGTCCTTCTCCGACGCCTCGTACGCGCTGATCACGTAGTCGCCCGCCGGCACCGACACGGTCGCGGCCCACTCGCCCCGCCCGGGCGCGCCCACCGACGCGGTCGCGGTCGTGCGGGCCAGCACGGCCGAGCCCCGGCGCACCTCGATGCTCACCGTCGCCTCGAACACCGACGCCGTCCCGGTGATCCGCAGCCGGGTGCCGGCCGCGCCGCCGTCGATCGGGTCGAGCAGCCAGACCGGGGCCAGCAGGTCGGCCTGCGCGCCCCGGCCGGCCGCGGTGGCGGTGAGCGCCGCCGGCAGCCCCGGCGCGACCACCCGCACCCGGGTGACGGCGGTGTCGGCCGCGGTCACGGTGTAGACGACCTGCTGGACCGCGACCGCGGGGCCGGCGCCGGCCAGCGCGGGTGCGGCCGAGAAGGTCACGGTCGCGGTCGGGCCCGAGCGGGTCACCGACGACGGCACGCCCAGCCAGGGGGAGCGGTAGTCGGGGTCGGCCGGCGCGGCGGCCAGCCCGGCGACGGCGGCCCGGACCGGGTCGGCGCTGTCCCCGGAGCGGAACTCCCGGTAGAGCCGGGCGGCGGCACCCGCGCCGCCCAGGACGTACACGGGGACCTGGGCGGTCGCGCCGGGCAGCGGGCCCGGGATCCGGGTCGCGGTGCGCTGCGGGACCGGCGCGGCGCCGGCCGTGGGCGACGCGGTGCCGGGTCCGGTCAGCGCCGCGTCGGCGGGCCGGCCGGCGGTCTTCCGGTCGCCCAGCAGCGCGCCCGCGCCGACCCCGATCCCGGCCGCCGCGACCAGCAGGGCCAGGATCACCACCGCGGTACGCCGGTCGAACCCCATCCAGCTCCCCGTTCTGTGACCAGCCGATCTCGATCAGTCACCGTACGTGACAACTCACGGATTGTGCCGACACGCCGCGCAGGTAGTGGACCCTCCCGGGGCGGCTGCTTACTGTCCCGGTCAGCGGAGAGGTTGACATAACATTAACCGTCGACCTGAGGGTGAGACCTGACGACGGGCAGCCCACGACCACACGAGGGAAGGCACTGCCGATGACACCACCGCACAACTACCTGGCGGTCATCAAGGTCGTCGGCATCGGCGGCGGCGGGGTCAACGCCGTCAACCGGATGATCGAGGTCGGCCTCAAGGGCGTCGAGTTCATCGCGATCAACACCGACGCGCAGGCGCTGCTGATGAGCGACGCCGACGTCAAGCTCGACGTCGGCCGCGAGCTCACCCGCGGCCTCGGCGCCGGCGCCATGCCCGACGTGGGCAAGAAGGCGGCCGAGGACCACCGCGAGGAGATCGAGGAGGTCCTCAAGGGGGCCGACATGGTCTTCGTCACCGCAGGCGAGGGCGGCGGCACCGGCACCGGCGGCGCGCCCGTCGTGGCCAGCATCGCCCGCAAGCTCGGCGCGCTCACGATCGGCGTGGTGACCCGGCCGTTCTCGTTCGAGGGGCGGAAGCGGGCCGGGCAGGCCGAGCTCGGCATCGAGCAGCTGCGCAGCGAGTGCGACACGCTGATCGTGATCCCCAACGACCGGCTGCTGCAGATCAGCGATCGCGGTGTCAGCGTCATGGACGCGTTCAAGAGCGCCGACCAGGTGCTGCTGTCCGGCGTGCAGGGGATCACCGACCTCATCACCACGCCCGGCCTGATCAACCTCGACTTCGCCGACGTGAAGTCGGTCATGAGCGGGGCCGGGTCGGCGCTGATGGGCATCGGCAGCGCCCGCGGCGACAACCGGGCCATCTCGGCCGCCGAGCTGGCGATCGCGTCGCCGCTGCTGGAGGCCTCGATGGAGGGCGCGCACGGGGTGCTGCTGTCCATCTCCGGCGGGTCCGACCTCGGCATCTTCGAGATCAACGAGGCCGCGTCGATGGTCGCGGACTCGGCCCACCCCGAGGCCAACATCATCTTCGGCGCGATCATCGACGACGCGCTCGGCGACGAGGTGCGGGTGACGGTGATCGCGGCCGGGTTCGACGGCGGGTCGCCCAAGCACAAGCCGATCGAGGCGCCGCGCAAGGAGACCGCGCCGGCCACCCCGGCCGTGCCGCCGTCGGCGTCGACCACGCCCACGGTCACCTCCCGGTACGGGCCGCCGGTGACCAGCGGCGCGCGCGGCGGCAGCTCCGGCTCCAGCAGCGCCGGCGGCGGCCACGTCCGCCGCCAGGTCGAGCTGGACGAGGAGCTCGACGTCCCCGACTTCCTCAAGGGCTGACCGACCCGGGCGCGCGGGGCGATAGCGTCTGCGGGTGCCCACGGTCAGGCGGATCGTCACCTCGCGCTCGGGCGGGGTCAGCGCCGCTCCGTACGAGTCCTTCAACCTCGGCCTCCACGTCGGCGACGACCCGGCCGCGGTGACCGCCAACCGCACGCGGCTGGCCGCCGCGGCCGGGCTGGCCCCGGACCACGTGGTCTGGATGGAGCAGATCCACGGTGCGACGGTCGCGGCCGTGGACGGGCCGCGGACCGAGCCGGTGGAGGCGACCGACGGGCTGGTCACCAGCACGCCCGGGATCGCGGTCGCGGTGCTCGTGGCCGACTGCGTGCCGGTGCTGCTGGCCGACCCGGTCGCCGGCGTGGTCGCGGCCGTGCACGCCGGGCGGGTCGGCGCCGCCGCCGGGGTGATCCCGCGCGCGGTCGAGCGGTTCCGGGAGCTCGGTGGCGACCCGGTCCGCAGCGACGCGCTGCTCGGGCCGGCGGTCTGCGGTGCCTGCTACGAGGTGCCGGCCGACATGCAGGCCGCGGTGGGGTCCCGGCTGCCCGGCAGCGCGGTCCGCACCCGGGCCGGCACGCCCGGCCTGGACCTGCGCGCCGGCCTGGCCCGCCAGCTGACCGCGCTCGGCCTCGCCTCGGTCGTCACCGATCCCCGCTGCACCGCCGAGGACCGGGAGCTGTTCAGCCACCGCCGCGACGGCACCACCGGGCGGCAGGCCGCCGTCGCCTGGATCGAGGGCTGAGCGGTCCTCCTAGGATCGGGTCTGTGAGCGACGCCCGGGCCGAGGAGATCGCGGCCAACCTGGCCGAGGTGCGGGCGCGGATCGAGAAGGCGGCCCGGGCCGCCGACCGGGACCCGGCCGAGCTGACCCTGGTCGGCGTGACCAAGACCTTCCCGGTGCAGGACGCGCGCCGGCTGCTGGAGCTGGGGGTCCGGGACCTGGGGGAGGCCCGCGACCAGGAGGCCAAGGTCAAGGCGCGCGACCTGCCGGAGGCGCGCTGGCACTTCCTCGGCCGGCTGCAGCGCAACAAGGCCGGCTCCGTCGCGGCGTACGCGGCCGTGCTGCACTCCCTCGACCGTCCCGAGCTGGTCCGCCCGCTGGCCACCGGGGTCCAGCGGCACGGCCGCGACCCGCTGGAGGTGCTGGTCCAGGTCAGCCTGGACGGCGACCCCGGCCGCGGCGGCGCCCCGATCGACACCGTCGAGGCCCTCGCCGCGGAGGCCGCGGCCGCAGGCGGGCTCGACGTCCGCGGCGTGATGGCCGTCGCCCCGATGGACGCCGACCCCGACGCCGCCTTCGCCACCCTGCGCGAGGTCGCGGAGCGGCTGCGGGCCGCGCATCCCGGCGCGACCGTGATCTCCGCCGGGATGAGCGCCGACCTGGAGGCGGCCGTACGGCACGGCGCGACACACCTTCGGATCGGTACGGCGTTGCTCGGCGGCAGACCACCCCTCCGGCGGTAGTGTCGGCCCGCGCAGGGGGTCTGAATTGCCCCGTGCGGGGCGAGTTCCGGCGAGGAGGAGGGTCCCGGTGGCGGGTGCCATGCGCAAGATGGGGGTCTACCTCGGCCTCGTGGAGGAAGACGACCGCCGCGAGGTGGCCGAATACGAGGACTACGACGACTACGCGGAGGCTGAGGTCGTGCCTGTTCGCCGGGTGGCCGCGGGCCGCGGCTGGGAAGACCCCGAGCCGCCCCGCAGCACGGGCGTCATGCCCGCGCACGACACCTACCGGGAGCCGTCCTACCGCGAGGTCGCGGAGGAGCCGGCCAGCTACCGGATCACCACCCTGCACCCGCGGACCTACAACGAGGCCCGCACGATCGGGGAGCACTTCCGCGAGGGCGTCCCGGTCATCATGAACCTGACCGATCTCGACGACACGGACGCCAAGCGTCTGGTCGACTTCGCCGCGGGGCTGATCTTCGGCCTGCGCGGTAGCATCGAGCGGGTGACGAACAAGGTGTTCCTGCTTTCTCCGCAGAACATCCACGTCACCGCGGAGGACAAAGCCCGCATCGCCGAGGGCGGGTTCTTCAACCAGAGCTGACACAGGAGATCGGTGGCCGTAGTCCTTGAGGTGGCGTCATTCGTCCTCCTCGTCTTCTTCATCCTGCTCATCGCCAGGCTCGTGTTCGACTATGTGATGATGTTCGCCCGGTCCTGGCGGCCATCCGGCGTAGCGGCGGTTGGGCTGGAGGTCGTCTACTCGGTCACCGATCCGCCGCTCAAGGCGCTCCGGCGCATCATCCCGCCGCTGCGTCTGGGAAACTTCAGCATCGACCTGGGCTTCATGGTCCTGCTGTTCGTGGTGTACGTGCTGATGAACGTTGTCAACGCCGCCAACCCGAACCGGTAGCGTCTGCCCCGAGGCCGTAGTCTGACCTGTGTCCCGTCGACCCGAGGTGATCCGATGCCCCTGACCCCAGCGGACGTGCACAACGTCGCGTTCAAGAAACCGCCGATAGGGAAGCGCGGTTACGACGAAGACGAGGTGGACGCGTTCCTCGATCTGATCGAGGCCGAGCTGGCTCGGCTCATCGAGGAAAACAACGACCTCAAGCAGCAGGTCGACGACATGGCGCGCTCCGGCCCGATCAACCAGGGCGGGCCGCAGCAGCTGCGTCAGCAGCCGCCGCCCCCGCCGGCGCCCGAGCCGATGCAGATGGCCCCCCCGCCGCAGCAGGCCCCGCGCATCGACGAGAACAGCCAGGTCGTCAAGGTGCTGGCGATGGCCCAGGAGACGGCGGAGAAATACGTCTCCGACGCCAAGTCCGAGGCCGACCGCATGATGAGCGACGCCCGCTCCACCGCGGACCGCATGATCGGCGAGGCCCGCAGCAAGGCCGACGCGATGGTCGGTGACGCCCGCACGCAGGCGGCATCGGTCGAGCGGGAGTCCCGGGCCAAGGCGACCTCGATGGTCCAGGACGCCGAGCGCAAGCACAACGAGATCATCGGCGGGCTGGAGCAGCGCAAGGGCACGCTCGAGAAGAGCATCGAGCAGCTGCGCACGTTCGAGCGCGAATACCGGACGCGGCTGAAGTCGTACCTGGAGTCGCAGCTGCGTGACCTGGACGTGCGGTCGTCGGCCGAGCCGGCTGCCGTCGCCGCGGTCGCCGGTGCGGGTGCGGGCTACAACGGTGCCTACGGTGGGCGGGGCGAGAGCGACGGCCGCGCCGACAACTGACTGGTCGGCCAACCGGCGGGACGACCAAGAAACCAGTGGTCGGCCTGACGCTCTCTCCCGGTCCGAGCCGGACCCCGGACCCGCATCCGGGGACCGCTCGTGATCCTGCTCAGCTTCGTGCTCGTGGTCGTCTCCGCGACGGCCCTCGGGTTCGGGGTGTTCGACTCCAGCGATCTGCTCGTGTGGACCTCGCTGGTGGCCGGCCTCGGCGCGGTGGCGCTGATCGTCGGCTCCGTTCTGCGCCGCCGCCGGGAGCTCGTGCCGGGGGCGGTCTCCGACACCGCCGGTCCAGCCACGGCCGGAGGTGTCGCGGTTGGTTCAGCGTCAGCCGGGGCAGCCCCGGCACCTTCCCCGACGCCGATCCGACCCGGTTCCAGCGCCCGGCCCAGCACGGACCCCGTCTCTCCCCCGGGGCCGTGGGCGGGGGCGCCGGACCGCACGTGGCCCTGGGCGACGACGCCCCCGGGCGGGACGCCCGACTCCGGTCCCCGCTCCGGCTGGACCGGTCCGGTCCCGGCCGTCCGGCCCGCTCCCGACGCGGACCCGTCGACCGACTCCGACTCGGCTCCCGACGCCAATCCGCCGGCCGCCGCCGGCACGCCGGGCTACGGCGACCCGTCGGCCTACGGCGACCCGTCGGCCTACGGCGACCCGTCGGCCTACGGCGACCCGGCGGCCTACGGCGACCAGCCGGCGTCCGGCGGCACGCCGGGCTACGCCGACCCGTCGGCCTCTGACGGCACGCCTGCCCACGGCGATCAGCCAGTGTCCGGCGGCACGCCGGGCCATGCCGACCCGTCGGCGGCCGGCGGCACGCCGCCGTTGGCGGACATTCCGGCCGATCCGATTCCGACCCCGCCCGCTGACGCCGTCCCGGAGCGTTCCGGGTCGTGGGACGCGGCGGCCGGGGGTGCCGGTGCGGACGGGGAGCCCGGGATCGAGCGGGTCACCGTGCGGGACGCGCTGCGGGTGGCCCAGCTCGACGACGAGGTCGTCGTCGTGGACGGGCACCCGCGCTACCACCTGGCCGGCTGCCCGACGCTGGGCGGCGGCGCGGACACGACGCCGCTGGCGGTGTCGGTGGCCCGCCGGGGTGGGTTCACCCCCTGCGCGGTCTGCGGCCCCGACGGCACGCTGCTGACCCGCCTCCGTGCCCGCAACGCGCCTCAGGACAGCTGACCCCGCTCGGACGCTGAGCCCCCGCAACCGGGCTCGGACCGCTGGGCCCTCGGCGGCCGGCCGCCCGCTGAGGCCCGTAAAAGGCCGTCCGGGCGGCTGAGCCCGCTGCGTCTGCGACGCGGACACCCTGCCTGGAGGTGCGGCCCGGAGCTGGGCCGCACCCCGGCGGGTCAGGCTTTGGTGAGGGTGAAGGTGAAGCCGAGGTCCTCGTCGGTGCGGGCGTCCGGCCCGACCGGGCCCTCCGTGAACGAGACCGCCAGCACCTCGGCCCCGACGGCGGCCGCGTGCTCGCGGACCGCCGCCGCGACGTCGGGGTCCGTCGCCGACCAGGTCAGCGCGATCCGGTCGGAGACGTCCAGCCCGGACGCCTTGCGCGCGTCCTGCACCAGCCGGACGACCTCGCGCGCGACCCCGGCCCGGCGCAGCT
The DNA here is from genome assembly GCA_035474175.1 of Mycobacteriales bacterium. Taxonomy (GTDB): domain Bacteria; phylum Actinomycetota; class Actinomycetes; order Mycobacteriales; family CADCTP01; genus CADCTP01. Next base: position 13,163 of record DATINN010000345.1, read on the forward strand.
CCGGCGTCACGGTCAGGTCCAGCGCGACCGTCTCGCCGCCGTCGGCCGCGACCGCCCAGCCGGTGCGCGGCGTCTCGGTGACGACCAGGTCCTCGGCCGCCAGCGACACCGGCGAGCCGTCCACCGTGACCGTCGCCGTCCCGGACCGTACGGCGGCGGCCAGCCCGGCCGGGTCGGCCGCCGCGACCGCCGCCGCGACCGCCTTCGTGCCGGACCCGAACCGCTTCCCGAGCGACCGGAAGTTGGGCTTCACGCCGACGTCGACCAGCTCGCCGCCGGCGCCGCCGAGCGCCTCCACCGACTGCACGTTGAGCTCGTCGGCGACCTGGGCCCGCAGCTCCTCCGGCAGGCCCGCCCACCCGGCCGCGCCGACCAGCGCGCGCCCCAGCGGCTGCCGGGTGCGCACCTTGGACGAGGTCCGGGCCGAGCGGCCGAGCTCGACCAGCCGGCGCACCAGCGCGACCTGGTCGGCCAGCTGCGGGTCCCAGAGCCCGCCGTCGGCCCCGACCCGCGGCCAGTCCCGCAGGTGCACCGAGTCGGGCAGGTCCGTCCACACCGAGCTGACCAGCGCCGCGTGCACGGCCTCGGTCACGAACGGCGTGAACGGCGCCATCAGCCGGGTCAGCACCTCCAGGCACTCGTGCAGCGTGGCCAGCGCGGCCGGGTCCCCGTCCCAGAACCGCCGCCGCGACCGCCGCACGTACCAGTTGGACAGGTCGTCGACGAACGCCGCCAGCCGCTTGCCCGCCCGCGCCGTGTCGTAGTCGGCCATGGCCGCGTCGACCTCGGTCACCGTCCGGTGCAGCTCCGAGAGCGCCCAGCGGTCCAGCAGCGGAAGATCGGCCGCTCTCGACATCTGCGGCCCTCCGGCCGCGGCAGCGACCGGCGAGCCCGGCTCCCACGTCCCGGCGTACAGGGTGAGGAAGGAGGCGGTGTTCCAGTAGGTGAGCAGGACCTTGCGGACGATCTCCTCCAGCGCCCCGTGCCCGACCCGGCGGGCCGCCCACGGCGAGCCGCTGCAGAGCATGAACCAGCGCAGCGCGTCGGCGCCGTGCCGGTCCATCAGCGGCACCGGCTCCAGGATGTTGCCCAGGTGCTTGCTCATCTTCCGGCCGTCGTCGGCCAGGATGTGCCCGAGGCACAGCACGGTCTCGTACGACGACCGTCCGAACACGACGGTGCCGACGGCCATGAGCGAGTAGAACCAGCCGCGGGTCTGGTCGATCGCCTCGCAGATGTACTGCGCCGGGTACGTCGCCTCGAACTCGGCGTTGTTGCGGTGCGGCGCCCCCCACTGCGCGAACGGCATCGAACCCGAGTCGTACCAGGCGTCGATGACCTGCGGCACCCGCTGGGCGGTGCCGCCGCAGGACGGGCAGGGCAGCGTCACGTCGTCCACGAAAGGCCGATGCGGGTCCAAAGTGGACAGATCCCGGCCCGCCAGCGCGCCCAGCTCGGCCAGCGAGCCGACGCAGGTGTCGTGCCCCTCCGGGCAGCGCCAGATCGGCAGCGGGGTGCCCCAGTAGCGGTCCCGGGACAGCGCCCAGTCCACGTTGTTGTTCAGCCAGTCGCCGTAGCGGCCGTGCTTGACGTTCTCGGGGTGCCAGTCGGTCTTCTCGTTCTCGGCCAGCAGCTGGTCCTTCACCGCGGTCGTGCGCACGTACCAGGACGGCAGCGCGTAGTAGAGCAGCGCGGTGTGGCAGCGCCAGCAGTGCGGGTACGCGTGCTCGTAGGGCTGCTCGCGGAACATCAGCCCGCGGGCGTGCAGGTCGGCCACCAGCGGCGCGTCCGCGTCCTTGAAGAACAGCCCGCCCACCAGGGGGATGCCGGCCTGGAAGTGGCCGTCGGGCTCGACCGGGTTGACCACCGGCAGCCCGTACGCCCGGGTGGCGGCGAGGTCCTCGGCGCCGAACGCGGGGGACTGGTGCACCAGCCCGGTGCCGTCCTCGGTGGTGACGTAGTCGGCCAGGATCACGTAGTGCGCGCCCGGGATGTCGACCAGGTCGAACGGCCGCCGGTAGGCCGAGTGCTCCAGCGCCGTGCCCGGGAACCGGTCCAGCACCTCGACCCGCTCGTCCCCGAGAACGGCCGCCAGCAACGGCTCCGCGACCACGAACGTCCCTTGTGGACTGCGCGCGACCACGTACTCCACGGCCGGGTTGACCGCGACCGCGGTGTTGGACACCAGCGTCCACGGGGTCGTCGTCCAGACCAGGAAGTCCGCGCCGTACGCCGCGGCCGGGCCCGAGGTGGCCGGGAACCGCACGTACACCGAGGGGTCGACGACCGTCTCGTAGCCCTGCGCGAGCTCATGGTCCGACAGGGCGGTCTCGCACCGGGGGCAGTAGGGCGACACCCGCTGGGCCTCGAACAGCAGCCCCTTGTCGTAGACCTGCTTGAGCGACCACCAGACGCTCTCGATGTACGACGGGTCCATCGTGCGGTAGGCGTTGTCCATGTCGACCCAGTGGCCCATCCGGGTGGTCAGCTCCTCGA
>DATINN010000346.1:0-3248 GCA_035474175.1 Mycobacteriales bacterium
GCGGGCGCGCTGGCCCTCGGTGTCTGGCTCGGCGCGACCGCCGGGCTGGCCACCCGGGCCAAGCCGAAGCCGCGCTAGATCTTCGCGGCGACGAGCTTGGCGATCTCGATCGCCTCCAGCGAGATCCGCTGGTTGATCCGGACCACGACCAGGGCCCGGCCCTTGCTGACCGCGAGCACGGCCCCGCCCGCGGTGATCGCGACCGTGCCGCCGTCGGCGACGGTCTGCACCGGGTTGGCGCCCTTGCCCGGCAGCGCGATCGCCTTCGCCTGCGCCGCCGTCGCGGTCGGCAGCACCGACACCGCGATCTCGGCCGCCCGCTCCCCGTTGGGCCGGTAGAACGCGCAGCCCGGGTGGGGTGTGGTGCTGGTGACCGTGGTCCGGAGCAGGTGCTGCCCGATGATGTCCATGACCGTGCCCCGGTCCGCGTACGGACAGGGCCCGTCGACGGTCACCGCCGGCGTGGTCGGGCGCGGCTTGGGGGTGGCCTTCGGCGTGGTCGCCGTGGGCCTCGCCGCGGCCGTCGTGGTCGGCGCGAGCGTCGGGACGGGGGCGGCCGAGTCCTGGGTGGCGCTGTCGCAGCCGGCGAGGAGGATCCCGGCGGCCAGCCCGAGCGCGATCGCGGTCCGCACGGGCACAGAGCGTAGTTCACGCACTACAGGGCCCAGCCGAGGGCGGCCGCGCCGAGGCCGAGGGCCGTGCTGCCCAGCACGTACGCGACCGAGCGCCACCAGGGTCCGTCCTCCGCCAGCCGCAGCGACTCCCAGGAGAACGTGCTGTATGTCGTGAGCGCGCCGCAGAACCCGGTCCCGATCAGCGCCACCACCGCGGCCGGCACCGTCCGCGATCCGGCGACCAGGCCGAGCACGAAGCACCCGACGACGTTCACCGCGAACGTGCCCCACGGGAATCGCGACCCGAGCCGCCACTGCACGGTCCGGTCGGCCAGGTAGCGCGTCGGCGCCCCGATCGCGGCCCCCAGCGCCACCCACAACGCCGTCACCGGATGACCCGCCGTGTTGCCGCAGCCGCCACCGTGACGGCCAGCAGGGCAAGCACGGGCGTGAGCGCGAGCGCGGTGACGGCCGTCGCCACGTGCCCGCCGGCCAGCAGCCGCTGCGCGTCCACGGCGTACCCGGAGAACGTCGTGTAGCCGCCCAGCACCCCCACCCCGAGGAACGGCCGGGTCAGCGGGTGCCCTCGCTTCGTCTCCGTGACCAGCACCATCAGCACCCCGATGAGCAGGCAGCCGGTCACGTTGACCAGCAGCGTGCCGACCGGGAAGCCGCCGCCCGCGGTGGGCAGCACGGCGGCCAGGCCGGCCCGCGCCTCCGCCCCGAGCGCACCGCCGGCCGCGATCGCGCCCAGCACCGCGGCCGGGTGCGCCAGCTCCTCACGCTGTGCGGGAAACCTGAGGTCGACGTCGGAATCGACCGGCCACTCCTCCTCCCGCACCAGCCGATTCTGTCCTACCCCGGTTCTAGGCTCGCGGCATGATCCGGATCGGGGCCCAGGAGCGGCGCAACCGGCTGGCCGCGCGCCACCACCTGGCCCCCGACGCGCGCGCCCCCGACGTGGTCACCGCGACCCGCGACCTGCTGGCCCTGCACGCGACCGACCCGGTCACGGTCTACCTCTCGGCCCGGGCCCGGGTCACCGGCCACCTGGTCCCGGAGCTGGAGAAGGCGCTGTACGACGACCGCGTGCTGATCCGGATGCTGGGCATGCGCCGCACGGTGTTCGTGGTCCCGGCGGAGCTGGCGCCCGTGGTGCAGGCCGCCTGCACCCGCACGATCGCGGCCCGGGAGCGGCGCAAGACCGAGCAGTTCCTCGTCGAGGGCGGGATCACCGACGATCCGGGGCCCTGGCTGGCCTCGGTCGAGGCGGCGACGCTGGCGGCCCTGCGCGCCCGCGGGACGGCGCTGTCGACCGAGCTGTCCGCCGACGTGCCGGAGCTGGCGGCGCGGATCGTGGTCGCCCGGGGCAAGGCGTACGAGGGCTCGCAGAGCGTGGCCTCCCGGCTGCTGCCGCTGCTGGCCGCCGACGGGCTGCTCGTCCGCGGCCGGCCCCGCGGTTCCTGGACCTCCGGCGGGCAATACTGGTGGTCGCCCGCGGACGACTGGTTGCCGGGCGGCTTCGGCGCCCTGCCGATGGCCGAGGCCCAGGTCACGCTGGCCCGGGCCTGGCTGGCCGCGTTCGGCCCGGCGCCGGTGGCCGACCTGAAGTGGTGGACGGGCTGGACGCTGGGGCAGGCCCGGGCGGCGGTCGCCGCGGTCGGCGCGGTGGCGGTCGACCTCGACGGGGTGCCCGGGGTCGCGCTGCCCGACGACCTCGACCCGACCCCCGACCCGGAGCCCTACGTCGCGCTGCTGCCGGGGCTGGACCCGACCGTGATGGGCTGGCAGGACCGGCGCTGGTTCCTGGGCGAGCACGCGGCGGCCCTGTTCGACACCAACGGCAACGCCGGGCCGACACTGTGGTGGGGCGGCCGGGTCGTCGGCGGCTGGGCCCAGCGCAAGACCGGCGAGGTCGTGCTGCGGTTCCTGTCCGACGTCGGCGCCGAGGCCCGGGCGGCCGCCGCGGCCGAGGCCGAGCGGCTACGGGAGTGGATGGGCGACGCCCGCGTCGTTCCCCGCTTCCGGACGCCGCTGGAGCGGGAGCTCTCCGGGTGACGCGGGACCCGGCCGAGGGCGTCGACGCCGACGGCTACCTCGTCACCGGTGCGGCGTCGTCCCGCATCCCCGCGGCGTACGAGCCCGTGCTGGCCGACTGCGCCGCCACCCTCGTGGGCACCTTCGGCCCGCGCCTGGACGGCCTCTACCTCTACGGCAGCGTCGCCACCGGCCACGCCGTGCCGCCGGCCTCGGACGTCGACCTGCTGGCGCTGTGGGCGTCCACTGTGGACCCCGACGCCGTCCGGGCGGTCGCGGCGGCACTGTCCACACGGCACGGTGCCGTGGTCCGGGAGGTCGGCCTGGCCCAGGCGACCCCCGACTCCCTGCGCACCGAGGCGGACCAGGCATTCCTCAAGCACTACTGCATCCCGCTGTACGGGCGGGACGTCCGCCCGTCGCTGCCGCGGTTCCGGCCGTCGCGGGCGCTGGCCGACGGCTTCAACGACGACCTGCCCCCCGTCGTCCACCGGCTGCGGTCCACTGTGGAGTCAGCGCCGACCGCGGAGGCGCGGCTGGTGGCGGTCCGGAAGGCGGCTCGCCGGCTGCTGCTCGCGACAGCGACGATCGAGTCGG